>CAJXTP010000093.1 GCA_913061335.1 uncultured Loktanella sp. | reverse complement strand
AGCACGGGTTAGTTCACGCAATCACAGGAACGTGAGTGAGGTAACGGGCCTTAGATGCGGAATAGCGGCTGCAGTAGGCGCGGAAGAACAGAATTGAACCGCAAAGGCGCGTCCGTTGCGGCAAGACAGATGCATGGCACACCTGCGTCCGCAATCGGTGTGTGCTCCAACGCCTGATCCGCAGTCTCTAGATCACCGACGCCAAATCGACCAGTTTCGTCACTAAAACTACCCTGCAAAACCAGCGTCAACTCAAGCCCGTTGTGGCTATGATCCGGTACCGCTTGGCCGGGCGGAATATGAAGCAACCGCACAGAACCTTCGTGCCCCGACGACAAAATGCTCTGTCGCACGCCCAACCCTAGTCGCCTCCACTTTGGTTTTTTACCCTTCAAGGCAGCCATCACCGGACCGGGGTAAACGCCCGAACGCGCGTACTGCGGCGTAGGTGTGTACGGAGCATCAAGCAAATCGAGAACGTTGGATTTCAAACGTTCTGAAGTCGCCTCCGTGTCGCCGGTATCTAGGACAACACCCCCGACGGCCTGATGGGCCTCAAAAGCAGAACGGCACTCAAGGCACAGCGAAATATGGGCGGCAACAACAACCGCATAGGGGTGTGGCAGGCTCCCAACAGCAAAGGCTGCTAGCAAGCTATCGGAGGTATGGTGTGTGATTGCGGTCATTTTATCGCAGATCCTTTAACTCGTGACGCAGACGTTCCAGACCAAGCCGGATACGTGATTTTATTGTTCCAAGTGGTAGGCCAGTTTGCGTGCTGATCTCTTGTTGGGTCAGCTCCCCCAAATAGGCTTGATTGATGATCGTGCGTTGATCGGGCTTAAGCCGCTCTAGCGCTTGTTTCAATTGATTGACTTCTTGCTCAACTGCAAGAATTTGGCTGGCATCAGGCTCTGCCGCTGGATCCTCGCGCAACTCATCGGGCAACGGTCGTCCCTCTTTGCGGATCACGTCAATTTGGCGATTGCGTGCAATCTGGTATATCCAAGCCGATACTTGCGCGCGCGCCGGATCAAACTGTTCAGCCTTGCGCCAGACCGTCAACAGGACCTCTTGCACGATCTCTTCTGCCTGCGCAGAACCAGTTCCCGACCGCATGACAAATCCCTTCAGGCGCGGCGCAAAATGATCAAACAGCGCAGAAAAAGCCGTGCGATCACGATGATCGCGCACCGCCAACATCCACGTGGTTTGTGGTGAGACTTGAGTGGCCGTTGGCTTCATCTTATTCATGTCCTTTCGCACCCCGCCATTAGGGTGCCAGTCAGCGCGGTCGATATCGTGGCTTGTGATCAACATACGTCCATTACGTGTGCAGATAAAAGCCGGATCATTTTTGATCCAAATATTATCTTGTGTCGTAACACTATGAAACAACACGCCGGAGATACGATGTCCCTTGATGCTCAGCCCATTGTCCCACAACGTATTGCTGTAATTGGCGGAGGTATTTCCGGCCTTGCTGCAGCTTATCTTTTGGCACCACACCACTCGGTGTCGCTGTTTGAAGCTGCGCCAACGCTTGGTGGACATGCCCGCACTGTTATGGCGGGAATGCACGGTACGCAGCCTGTGGACACGGGGTTCATCGTCTTCAACTACGCGAACTACCCGCATCTGACCCGCATGTTTCAGGATCTAAATGTGCCTGTGGCGAAAAGCGACATGAGCTTTGGTATCTCGGTCAACGACGGTGAGATCGAATATGGGCTGCGCAACTTTCGCGCACTGGCCGCCCAACCAAGAAACCTGTTGCGGCCCGAGTTTGCACGTATGATCCGCGACATTCTACGCTTTAACGCAAAAGCAAAAGATATCGACGTCGAAGACAACACGACCATAGGCGACCTAATGGATAACCTGAAATTGGGTGATTGGTTCCAGCGCTACTACCTGATGCCACTTTGTGGGGCGATCTGGTCAACTCCGCCCGCCGATATTCGTGCTTTTCCGGCGGGCGCGTTGTTACAGTTCTTCCGCAACCACGCATTGCTAAGCACATCGGGCCAGCATCAATGGTGGACGGTTGACGGCGGCAGCATCGAATATGTTCGCCGGCTAGAACATCATTTGCGAGGGCGCGGCGTTGCAATTCATAAAGACATGCCAGTGCAATCTGTATTGCGCGATGGCAAACAAAGTCAGTTGATATGTGCTGGCGCGCCCCAAGCGCCGTTTGATCAGGTCATTTTTGCCTGCCACCCCGATCAAGCGTTGCGACTGCTTGACCTGCCAACGCCAAGCGAAACCCAAGCTTTGTCCGCGATCCGATATCAAGACAACCAAATGATCCTACATCGAGACATCAACCAAATGCCGCAACGGCGTAGCGCTTGGTCCAGCTGGATTTACAACGCAGACACAAGACAACCAGAACCCACGATCGGTGTCACTTATTGGATGAACCGCTTACAAAATATACCGCAAGACGATCCGATATTTGTGTCGCTGAACCCATCGACCACTGTGCCAGATCATCTTATTTACGACCAAAAGACATTTCGCCATCCGGTTTTTGATACCGCCGCACTTACGGCACAGCGCCAGCTTTCCGCGATACAAGGGCAATATAATACTTGGTTTGCGGGCGCATATACACGGCACGGATTTCACGAAGACGGCTTTGCAAGTGCCGTGCGCGTCGCGCGTATGATGGAGCGGCAAGTCGCATGATACATGCTCCCGAACATATCGCGGGGGTAACGACCCATACCCGGCGCGGTGTGGTCCGACATAGATTCCGCTATGGCGTTGGTTTTGTTTTGATCGACCCAGAAAGCACTGCTGCGATGCCAAAACTGTTTTCGCGCAACCGCTTCAACTTAATGTCATTGCACGACAACGACCACGGTGGCCCGTTGAAGGCGGGACGTGGGTCAGTCTGGGCACGCGAGGCTCTAACAAGCTGCGGTTTAAGCGACCAGCAAGTACAACTTCGCTTACTGGCTCAGCCACGTTTCTTGGGTTATGCTTTCAATCCAGTTAGTTTTTGGCTGGCAATCTCGCGTGATGAACTAATCGCGGTAATCGCCGAGGTCTCGACACCCTTTGGTGATCGTCACTCATATCTTTGCCATCACCATAACTTCGCGCCAATCACGGCAGAAACCCCGATCACAAAGCCCAAAGTACTGCATGTCTCCCCATTTCAAGACGTGGCGGGGCAATACACGTTCCACTTTGATATTCGTGCCGACAAAATCGCAATCCAGATCCATTTCCACAATAAAGCCGAAGGCGTCGTGGCAACATTGTCTGGCACGCGTCAGCCCATGACCACCACGCGGCTAATCCGCGCAAGCATACGCCAACCTCTGGGTGCGTTGCGCACGATCATCCTGATCCACTGGCAAGCGGTTCGCTTGAAATTGAAGGGTGCAATTTACCGTACCCGTCCTACCCCCCCTAAATCTGAGGTCTCTTGATGTTGTTCCTAACAAAGCGTGTGAAACATGATTTTCTGGAGTCTTGCTCCCGGATCACAACCGGGAGTCTGCGGTTGCGTACACCTGAAGGCGAAGTGATGGACTTCGGTCAGGGGGGGCCGGCAGCAGAAATGGAAATTAACGACTGGTCGGTGGTCACGGCCATCGCGGCACGAGGCGATATCGGACTAGGCGAAACCTATGTCGCGGGCCTATGGGACACACCCTCAATCGCGGGGTTGTCCGAAGTCGCGCTTTTGAACATGGATAAGTTTGACGGGTTTGCCTACGCAGGGTTCTGGAACAGCCTGAAGTTTCGCGCTGTGAACCGGTTTATGCGCGCCAACTCAATACGCGGGGCGTCGCGCAACATCCGCGCGCATTACGATGTTGGAAATGAGTTTTATCAACTCTGGCTCGACGAAGGCATGACATACAGCTCGGCTATGTTTGCGGCAGGTGACAATGATCTTCACCGTGCGCAAAACCGAAAATACGACCGCATTCTTCAACGGCTGAATAAATCTGAATGTGTGCTTGAGATCGGCTGCGGTTGGGGCGGGTTCGCTGAACGTGCCGCTGATGCGGGGCACCATGTAACGGGGCTGACAATTTCACCAAGCCAGAAAGGTTACGCCGATGCGCGCTTAGATGGGCGCGCCGATATACGTTTGCAGGACTACCGCAAGAGCACGGGACAGTTTGATAGCATCGTCTCAATCGAGATGATCGAGGCGGTTGGGCAAAACTATTGGCCGACGTATTTCGCGACCCTCAAGGCGCGATTGGCAGCGCATGGATCGGCCATGATCCAAGCGATCACGGTGCCGGATGCACATTTTGATACTTACCAGCGCAACTCGGATTACATCCGCCAATATACGTTCCCGGGCGGCATGTTGCTATCCAACGCAATGATTGCAGATCAAGCCCAGCACGCAGGGCTCGTGGTCAAAGACAGCTTTGCATTTGGCCAAGATTACGCACACACATGCACGGCTTGGAATGACCGCCTTGACCAACAGGCTGACCGGATACGCATGTACGGGTTTGACGAAAGCTTTTTGCGCAACTGGCGCTACTATCTGGGCACATGTGCCGCGTCTTTCGCCGTCGGACAAACTGACGTCGTTCAGGTGGAACTTTGCCATGCATAAGCGCGAAACCATTTGGATCATTGGGGCCAGCGAAGGGATCGGCGCCGCCTTGGCGCGGCAATGGGCGTCGCAAGGCGCGCGGCTCATCTTGTCTGCAAGAACGTCTGAACGTCTAGAGGACCTGATTTCAGAACTCGGCAGTGATCACATCGCTTGGCCTATGGACGTCGGTAATCGAGAGAGCGTGGAGGCAGTTGCGGCCAAAATCGCCAAGCTTGGCCCACTTGATCGTGTGATCCATCTCGCAGCGACCTACGACCCTGGGAAAGTCGCAGACTTGGACCCCGACATGGCGGCGCAAATCATAAACATCAATTTAACCGGTAGCTTTCACGTCGCCCAGATCGCGCCCGCCTTGCTGCGCGAGGGTGGACAATTGGCCCTTTGCGGGTCTGTCGCAGGTTACATCGGCTTGCCGCAAGGTCAGATCTATTCCGCGACCAAGGCTGGGGTGATCAATCTTGCCGAAACCATGCGTGCAGAGCTGGTCGAAACCATTGATGTGCGGCTGATTAGCCCGGGGTTTGTTGACACGCGCCTAACCCAACGCAACGATTTTACGATGCCTGCTATTGTGACGCCGCAAACTGCAGCCGACGCCATCATTAAAGGACTTTCCGGCCGTAAATTCGAGGTGCATTTTCCGCGCCGCATGACTTACGGCCTTAAACTACTACAGGCGCTGCCCTATTGGGCGCTCTTTCCTCTGACACGTAGGTTAACGCAATGAACCCGCTAACAAAACAAGTCGTTCGCCATAAAGCGCCCGCTATTTTAGTGCTGATCTCTACGATCGCGTTCGCGGTGTCGCCGTTTGTGACCCCCGGCTTCGGAGGTTTTTCAGCAGGTCAGTTTCCGGTGCCGCAAATTGACCCACCCGTGCAGCCCATTGGTTATACCTTTGCTATCTGGGGCGTCATTTACCTGTGGCTGATCGTAGGCGCAATCTTTGGCGTACTGCGCGCTGGAGACGACCCAAATTGGCGCGCGATGCAGTGGCCACTGACGATCAGTCTCATCATTGGTTGCTTCTGGATCGCAGCGGCAAATTATGCGCCGATTTTGGCCACGGTTATGATCCTGATAATGGCGGCAACCGCGATAGTGGCGATGCTGCGCGCAGGTGACAAGCAACCGTGGATGCAGGTGCGACCTGTCGCGCTTTATGCAGGATGGTTAACGGCCGCATCAGGTTTGGCGATAGGTGTAATGCTTGGCGGTTATGCGATTTTTACGCCGCAAGTGGCGGCAATTCTTTGCCTGATCAGCGTGCTGCTCTTCGCGCTTGCCGTCCAGTCGCAAAGACCGCGAGAGTGGGGTTATCCTGCTGCAATCGTCTGGGCGCTGATCGGCGTGATCGCTGCTAACTTGCCCACCTCCAATTGGCCAGTGATCGTATTGGCCGTCCTTGGCGTCGCAGCACTGATGTTGCGGGCAATCCTATCTGTCATGAAAGAGAAAATCTCATGAAAATCTCGATGCTCTATCTTGCCACGGCATTCATATTTTTTGCCGTTGATTTCCTTGGCCTGCGATTCATCCTAAAACCGGTGTTCGATCGCCATATCGCGCATCTTTTTGCCGATCCATTTCGCGCAGTACCGGCGTTGTTGTTCTATTTAGGCTATGTGGCGGGCATGCTTTGGTTTGTATCGGTTCCCGCATTGCGTAGTGGGGACCCGTTAGCAGCCCTGCTTGGAGGCATCGCGCTGGGGCTTTTGGCTTATGGCACTTATGAGTTCACCAACTATGCAACTTTACGCGATTGGTCGATGGAACAGGTTGCCATCGACACGATTTGGGGTGGGGTATTGACCGGATTTTCTGCTTGGGCAGGCGTTATGGTGGTACGAGCGCTCGGGTGAATTGGGTCCGTGTGGGCGGAACCTTACACCACGACGAAGTTCGATGACTGCGTTCAAATGCATGGAGTTTGGAGACTGACCTCCCTTACCGAACCGATTTTTCGGCTATGCAGGGACTTAATGGTTTGGATACCAAATCGACTTTCGCTGTTTCCGCACAGAATCAAATTATTGAAGGTCAACATCTTCTTTAGCCGAACGGAAAATTCACCCTCCGCGAAGGTCCACCTTCCGCCCGAAGTGCCGAAGGGCTGGAGAAAGAACCAGATATTTTGCGACTGCGGCGAACGGCGGCTTTGTCCGCAACTTGATCCTTAAACGTGTCGTTTCCGCTGCGGTTCGCATGAATGTCAGATTTTCTGCCGCGCAGCGGCGTAGAGGTTTACGCTGTTGCAGAAATTTCCGTGCTGCGAGCGCACGCAGCACAAAAATCGAATTCACAGTGTGGGCTCGAACCTGCCGTTCGTTGCGCCGTCTACGAAGGTCGACTTTGGGCCGTGTCTGACGCTCACCATTTTGCTGATGGTGGCGATGCTGCGGAGCCGTTAAGGTCAGCAATGAGCCCTCTTTACTGATTTTCTGTGCTGCAGCTAAAGTCCGCTTTCGGGATACGGTTAAAATTACAAATTAAATCAATTACCTAAGCAGACTCTCATCGCGTTTGATCAATACTGCAAGGCTGTTTTGAAAGCAGACATTTGTAAACGTGCACCGAAGATTGCAGTGTGGAAGCGATTATCCTGGAGCTCTCTTAAATTGTAACACCGCAATTGGGATCATCAGTACAAGGCCCACCGCCATTGTGAATACCCCCGGCGCAATGAACAGGAACGACACCACCGCAACCCACCAGCGTTCCCATTTTTTCAATGGCGTTAAAAGATAACCCGAAAACGCGACACCAAGGGACGCAATTCCCAGCATCGCGCCGATCAATGTGATCGTGAACAGCCACCAAGTGAATCCGTCTGCGACCAGAAGTAAAGCGGGCGAATAAACGAACACAAATGGGACAAGTGCCTTTGCGATCCCAAGCCGAAACGCAGTGTTACCTGTCTTGAACGGATTTGATCCTGCAATCCCCGCAGCCGCATAGGCGGCCAATGCCACGGGCGGTGTAATATCCGCCAAAACCCCGTAATAAAACACAAAGAAATGTGCGACGAGCGGCTCAACTTCAAGCACCGCGAGTGCGGGCGCGGCGACGGCCACAAGGATGATATAGGTTGCGGTAGTTGGGATCCCTGCACCCATGATGATACAGGAAATTGCAATCAGAACTAGCGACGTAAACAATGCCCACTGCGCAACGGTGAAGTACCCCAGGATGGGTAGTGCACTGAGGAATGTACCGATGTCAGTTGCAGTTTGTACAACGACATAGCCAAGGCGAAAACCAACGCCTGTCAGGGTAACAACACCAACAACAACGCCAACCGTCGCTGCAGCAGCGCCAACCGCAAGCGTGTTTTTTGCACCAGCAGCCAAGCTGTCCCACAGGTCTTTGATGTTGAGGCGATGTGTTGGATTCAGGAAACCTACAACCACACATGCGATGATGCCGTACACAGCTGCATAATCTGGTGTTTTGCCAGATAAGATCAGATAGACTAGAATAACCAGCGGGATGAGGCTAAGCCAATGATCCTTGAGAACCACACCAAGCTTGGGAAGCTCTTCGGCGCGCAAGCCACGCAAGCCCAATTTCTTGGCCTCAAGATGCACCATAATGAAGATACCAAAATAATGCAGTAGCGCTGGAAATAGGGCAGCCGCCAGTACGTCCCGCAATGGGATTTCTAAGTACTCAACCATGATAAAGGCCGCAGCCCCTAAAATCGGCGGCGTAATTTGTCCACCTGTCGATGCCGTGGCCTCTACCGCACCGGCAAAATGGGCAGGGTAGCCGACGCGTTTCATCGCGGGGATCGTTAGCGCGCCTGTCGTTACTGTGTTAGCAATGGATGAGCCGGAAATCGTGCCCATGAAGGCGCTGGAGAAAATTGCGACTTTGGCAGGACCACCCGAATACCGGCCCGCAATGACCATGGCCATGTCGATGAACAATTGTCCCAATCCGATGCGGGTGGCGAGCACGCCAAACAAGATGAACAAGAACACATATTGCGCCATGACACCGATCGCGATGCCATAGATGCCTTGGTTCGTCATATAAAGATGATTGATGATGCCGAGCCAAGACGAACCACCATGTTTTAACGCGCCAGGCATCCAAGGGCCAAAATAGGCGAAACCAATAAACATCAGGCCGATGATGGGCAACGTTGGGCCGACGCTTCGGCGTGTGGCCTCTAACGTGAGCAACAATAGGGCAGATCCCATGAAGATGTCGGATGGGGATGGGTTGCCAACGCGTTGCGCCAAAGCGGCTGCAGGTAACAACGGCAGATACATTGCGGCACCAACGGCGAGCACAGCAAAGACGATATCAATCAACGGAACGCCATCAAATCTGTACCATGCTTTGGGTGGCAAGGTGTCATTCTTGCGGACGCCAAACAAAAGGAACACAAGGCCAAGCACAAACGACAGGTGGATACCGCGGTGCACTAATTCGCGCACAAGGCCAAAACCAGATGCATAGAAATGATAGACGGACATCGACACCAGGATCGCGGCAATCACAAACCCGAGCGTTTTACCGGTCGGGCGGAACGCTGTTTCAGGGTCAAACTCACGTTCAATCTCGGCAAGCTTTTCTGGAGTTAGTTCAGGAGTGGCGTCCGAGTTCATAGGAAAATTCCGTCATCAAAGAACAAAACGGGCCCGGGCACGCAAGCGCCCGAGGCCAATATTATCACGAAGATCGATTATTTAATCAGACCAGCTTCGCGGTAGAAGCGCTCGGCCCCTGCGTGCAAAGGTACACCAACGCCGTTCAGCGCAGTTTCTGGTGTGATTGTTTTACCTTTGGCGTGACCAACATCCAACAGCTTGCGGGACTCTTCGTTCCACAGTGCCTTTGTGATGTTATAGATTAGTTCTTCGTCTTGTGTCGCAGACGTGAACCACTGAGCGCCAACAGCAACTGTTGTTGTCGTTGCAACGCCTTCATATGTGCCTTCAGGAATGTCCGAAGATGCAAAGAAGCCGTATTTTTCAGTTAACGCATCTGCGCCAGCGCCCGAGATTGGGACAAGCTTGATGTCGGCAGCAGATGCCAATTCAACCAATGATCCTGTTGGGTAACCAGCAACCACGAAGAACGCGTCGATCTTACCGTTACGCAGTGCTTCCGCAGCAGCACCACCTTTAAGGGCTTCAGCTGTGAGGTCGTCAGCGGACAGACCGCTTGCTTCCAAAATCAAGTTCGCGTCGACATATGTACCGGACCCTGGCTCATCCAACGACACGCGCTTACCGGCAAGGTCAGCTACGGAATCGATACCGCTGTCTGCTAGGGCGACAAGGTGAATATGCTCTTCAAACAATGCTGCAATTGTACGCAATTCTGTTGCAGGCGCGCTACCTTCCATCGTCCCAGTGCCTGTGTAGGCCCAGTATGCGACGTCGGACTGTGCAAAGCCAGAGCTGCGCAGGCCAGAAATGATCGCGTTGACGTTATCAACGGACCCACGCGAAGAAACAGCAGAGGCGATCAAGCCATCAACGCCGCAAGACCCGCCTTCGCCACATTCGCGGGACCCAGGAGGTTTGGAAATCGCGTTCGCGATAACGCCACCGACGGGGTAGTATGTATAGGCCGTGCCGCCTGTACCAATTGTGAAAAAGTTCAACTCTTGTGCTGATGCAGTGCCGACT
>CAJXTP010000092.1 GCA_913061335.1 uncultured Loktanella sp. | reverse complement strand
GAGATGTAGAGAGGTCTCGTGGGCTCGGAGATGTGTATAAGAGACAGGTGCCGGGCATATGCTGCGCGCCGACGGCTTCAATGCGTGCGGTTTCCATCGCGTCATACAGGTCCTTGGCCATCGGGCCATGAGGCATGTATTTCGCCGCCGTTTTGGTGTTGTGGAACTTGTGACGCAACGCAAATGCGTCGGCGGTGCCGCGTGCAAGCAACACCTCTTCACGGGTCATGCGGCGGCTGACTTGGGGCAGCCGGATGCTTTCGGCAGTCTGGCCCGCTGGATCAACCGAAAAGCTGACGGCCAAGTCCGGATCATTGGCCATGACTTTGGTGGCCTCAGCGAGGGCCTTTTTGAACGGATCGGCTGGGTTGTCCGAAGGTGCGCTCATGGTGCTACCCCAAGCTCATGCTTGCGGCACTTTCAGGGAGTTCCATGTCGAAACAACGTTGGAAGAACTCGGCGACTGTTTGACGCTCTAGTTCGTCGCATTTGTTCAGGAATGACAGGCGGAACGCGTAGCCTACATCGTTAAAGATGCGTGCGTTTTCGGCCCATGCCAGCACGGTGCGCGGGGACATGACGGTGGATAGATCGCCATTCATGAATGCGGTGCGGGTCAGGTCGGCGACGGTGACCATCTGGCTGATGACCTTGCGGCCCAGTTCTGTGTTGAAATGCGGTGACTTGGACAGAACAATCGCGGCTTCGGCGTCATGTGACAAATAGTTCAACGTGGCGACAAGTGACCAGCGGTCCATCTGGGCTTGGTTGATCTGCTGTGTGCCGTGGTAAAGACCGGTGGTGTCGCCAAGGCCAACAGTGTTGGCAGTCGCAAACAGGCGGAAGTATTTGTTGGGTGTGATGATTTCGTTTTGGTCCAACAAGGTCAGCTTACCGTCGGCTTCCAGCACACGCTGGATCACAAACATTACGTCAGCACGGCCGGCATCATATTCGTCAAATACGATCGCAACCGGATTGCGCAGCGCCCATGGCAAAATGCCTTCGTGGAATTCGGTGACTTGCACACCGTCGCGCAGTTTGATGGCGTCTTTACCGATCAGGTCGATCCGGCTGATGTGTGAGTCCAGATTGACGCGAACGGCAGGCCAGTTAAGACGGGCGGCGACTTGTTCGATATGTGTGGACTTACCTGTGCCGTGATAGCCTTGAATCATGACGCGGCGGTTGTAGCCAAAACCAGCCAGAATCGCGAGAGTCGTATCAGGATCAAACTTATAAGTGCTGTCGATTTCGGGAACGCGGTTGGTGCGATCCGCGAAGCCCTTGATTTTCATATCACTATTGATACCAAACACCTCGCGAACAGAGATATCTTCGGTTGGTTTCGCGTCTATTTGAGTCGTCCCGTCGGCCATGATATTTCGCTTCCCTTATCGCATCTTTTGTCGGTAAATTGTTGCTGATTTGATGCAACATAACGCGCCATACCGCAAGGGGAAGGGTGTGCAAATCAGCCATGTTGCGTTTCACTGCGATCATGTCAAAATAACCCAAACCAGTTGGATGAGGAAACGAATGGCCGAAATTGCCGATATTGAGAATTACATTGCGAAGTGCGCCTTGGGCGACCGCGATGCGTTTTCATTGCTTTATGCGGCAACGTCGGCGAAACTTTTTGGCGTTTGTCTGCGTGTCTTAGGTGATCGACACGAAGCCGAAGATGCCTTGCAGGATGTTTTTGTCAAAATCTGGCACAATGCAGATCGCTACCAAATAAATGGCCTAAGCCCGATGACATGGCTGATTACGATTGTGCGGAACCTGTCGATTGACCGTTTGCGGGTGCGCAAAAGAATACAGGGCGCTGGGTTGGAAGCGGCAGAAGATTTAGCCAGTACAGACCCAAGCCCTGAGGCGATGGCGATTGCGGCTTCTGATCGCAGGCAAATCGCGGCTTGTATGTCTGAACTTGATGCAGGCCAGTCGGACGCCGTGCGCCGCGCCTATTTGGAAGGCGAGACATATCAGGAGCTGTCAACGCGGTATGATGTGCCGCTCAATACAATTCGGACGTGGTTGCGCCGCAGTCTGATCAAATTGAAAGAATGTTTGTCACGATGACTGATGACATCGACACCGAAGACGAGATGGTTCTTGCTGCGGAATACGCCCTTGGGCTGTTGTCGCCTGCAGAGGAAAGCGCGATTGAAGACCTGCTGTCTGTGGACCCAGAAATGCGGGATCACTACGCCAAGTGGACTGAGAGTTTTGCAAACTTAACAGACGACGTGGCCCCCGTGTCACCGCCCGCTGCATTGGAAGACCGGATAAACGAAGCGCTGTTTGGTCCAGCCAAAAAGAAAAATTCCTTGTTTGCACGGTTTGGTTTTGCGCGGTTTGGGGCTTTGAACCCGGTATCTGGCGGGGTGGTCGCGGCGGCCGTTGTTTTGTTCGCCCTAAGCCAATCGAATTTTTTGCGTGACGATGTGCCAAGTTTTGTGGCCGAAGTTGTATCTGACGACGCAAGTTTTGTTATTTTGGCTCGGATCGACGCTGATATTAGCAGTCTGCAGATGGAACGGCAGGTGGGCGGGGCGCGTGCGGGTCGCGCGTTAGAGGTGTGGTTAGTCGCGGGTGACTATCCGCCCATTTCGTTGGGTGTTTGGCCCAAAGGCGAAATCAAAACGACGTTTGCAATTACAGTCGCAATCCCATGGGAAATCGAAGATTGCGTGCTGGTCATCAGCGATGAGCCACTTGGAGGATCACAAACAGGCGCCCCAACCGGCGATCTGCTTGCTGTCGGTCCCGTCACTTTGGAACTGTAATTGGGAAAGTCGTGTATTTCGCATAAAATTGCGTATGTTTTGCCGCGTCTACTATTGAGCGTATGAAAATCCAAAACGATCACGCAGGCGTCACATGATCGTGCAATGCGCTGAAATATATATTCACGGAACAAGACCAGCCATACACATCATACAATTGCTTCATGATTGAGAGGTCGCAAAATGATGAACCGTCGTACATTCACCCTGTCCGTTCTCGGAAGCGCGATTGCGCCTGCAGCACTTTATGCCCAGTCGTTTGAAGTGACACGCACCGATGCGCAATGGCGCGCCATGCTGACTGATCTACAATATCAAGTCATGCGCCATGAAGCCACGGAGCGGTCTGGTACAAGCCCTCTGGATAGAAATTATGCTGCTGGCACATATACGTGTCGCGGTTGTGATCTCGCGCTTTATGCAAGTGAAACTAAATTCGACAGTCGAACGGGCTGGCCAAGTTTTTATGCGAGCCTGACAAATGCGATTGGCACCAAAGAAGACAACACGTTATTTTCAAAGCGTACAGAGTGCCATTGCCGCCGTTGTGGAAGCCACCTTGGCCACATCTTTAACGATGGTCCGGCACCAACTGGGAAACGGCATTGCTTGAACGGGGCTAGTTTGGTTTTTGTCGCTGTCTAACATGCTGGAAAATATGTCTGTTAAGTGAAGTTTCTCAAGACATATGCGGCGATGAAATTATGTCTTTTAGCGGGCAGTTTTACCCTATCTAGAAACAGTCATTTTCCCAACAGTGGGTCGGCAGCTCAATCTATTCATGTTAGTTTGTCGACAATATGAATGATATTATTTCCCCGCTCGTCCGCCTTTGCCGACGCATTACACTGACCGAGGGCGAACAGAGCATTCTGTTAGCCTATTTTGGCGTCGCATTTCTTGGGGCAGTACTGGCGTTAAACGTTGTGACCTCGTTGGGTGGCTACGACACCGTGTTCCACCCGTTCTTGTCCTATCACTGGTGGATGATGATTTCGGGTGGGTTTGGCGGATGTGCGGGTCTGTACTTGGGCCGTAACTGGATGGGATTGCCCGGCTTGCGCGGGGTCACATTTGCTATCCTAGGCGCTGTTTGGATCAGTTTTCTTGGCGGCCTTGTCGGCGGTACGTTGGCGTTGCCGCTTTATGGGACAATGTTCGGCCCGTTTACGCTATTCGTGACACTATTTAGCACGCCACTGCTTGTTACGTTCTGGGTTTGCACCTTGATGGCGGCGCATTATTTTTTGATGGTGTGGCGGGACGAGCAGGAAACGATCTTTGACGCTGTCCTGTCCGACCCCTCTGAAACACATGTGATTTAGCTTCGAAAACTCTTACTGTTTTTAATCTGATCCCACGCCCAGACAACTTCGTTAAGTTGATCCTCTTGGCTGCGGTCCCCGCCGTTCATGTCGGGGTGCAACACTTTGATCAATGACTTATAGACCTTGCGGATTTCCGGCTTGGTCCAATTGTCCTTAGCTTCCAGAACTTCCAGCGCACGACGTTCGGTCGCAGGCAAACGGCGTCCAGCGGCAGGGCCTTTGCCAGGGTTCATCGTGGCATTTTCACCCAGCACCTGGTGGGGGTCATCAACGCCCAATCGGGACCAAGCACGTTGTTCCTCGGTCCGCTTGCTAAACGGCTTTGTTGGACGGTCCCAGACGCGGTCTTGGTCCATCTGTGCGGCAAGCTCCGCCTCTGATGTAGTGTTAAAGAAATTCCACTTGAGGTTATATTCACGGACGTGTTCCTGACAGAACCAGAAATAGTCATCCATGATGTCCGGCGATTTTGGGGCACGGTATTTGCCAGATTCCTGACAACCATCATGGTCACAACGCCGCGTTGACGTCTCGGATGCACCTGACATGCCCCGCCGACCACGTGGATTTTTCTTCTTTGATGATGTCACTGACATATCAAAACCAAAGGGATCATTTTTTTTCATTGTGCGTAAAACCTTTCCGACTCGACCAAGAGACTTTAAGCCTCTGGTTGTCAGATTGAAGGGGGCTAAGTGAAAATAATGGGGCTGGACAACGAGATAAATGGTGCTTTGGCGCATGCTTTTGCTGCAACGACGCTAAAAGTGATCAACGAAAGCCATATGCACGCAGGTCATGCGGGCGATGATGGCACTGGCGAAAGCCATTGGCGGATTGAAATTGCGGCGCCCGAGTTTGCACAAATGTCACGCATTGCGCGACATCGTGCCATTCACAGCGCTCTCGGACCATCTATTATTGGGCGCATCCATGCGCTGTCGATAGATATCGTATAATTATTCGGCAGCGACTTGCGGCTCTGGGCGGGCAGGGTCCGCGTCAAGCGACTTGGCCTCAAGCAACGGTGTTTCTTCCACGACAGCGGTTATTGCCTGTGTGGTCCGGTTCTCTACGCTGTCGACGGTAACAGGTTCAATCGCATCAACCGCCACTGCGCGGCGAAATACCAACATGTTTTGGAATGTCGTCACGCGCCGTGTCAGTCCGGACCGTTCCTCAGATGGCAACGTGTCCGATCGCTGATATTCCCAGCCCTCAGCGCCAAGGGTGTTCATCGCGGTTTCCAATGCATGCGCAAACCGATCCTCGGTGGATTTAACCCCTTTGGCCTTGAGCCCCTTTTTAGGAGCCGGCACAACTTTGTACTCATACTGCGACATTGGTTCACCCTTCGATTTCACCCTGTGTTATTATCAACAACGGCGCGCAAATCCAAGGTTTTGCAGGATAAAATCGACATCTCTATAGGTAGTGGTTGGTGTCGTGGCACCCCCAATAGATGGGTGGTCGCGGCGACAACGCGCATACGCTTGGTCGCAGACGTGCCCAGATTGCCACACATGCGAAAACCAAACGACAACTGATCAGACGCGTAGGATGGGTTTTAACCCATCTTACTTCACTGGCTAAGCTTGGCCGCGACCAACTTATTCACAGCCGCTGGGTTTGCTTTGCCGCCCGTGGCCTTCATCACCTGACCAACAAACCAACCCGCAAGCTTCGGGTTCGCTTTCGCTTTTTCAACCTGATCGGGGTTGGCGGCAATAATCTCGTCCACTGCGGCCTCAATTGCGCCTGTATCCGTGACCTGCTCCATGCCTTCAGTCGCGACAATTTCTGTCGGGTCGCGGTCTTGGGTATAAGCGATCTCGAATACGTCCTTGGCGATCTTGCCAGAAATCTTTTCCGATTTGATCAAGGCCACAATCTGGCTAAGACGGTCCGACGAAATTGGGCTATCAACGATATCTTTTTCGTCTTTCTTTAGGCGACCAAACAATTCGTTGATGACCCAATTCGCAGCCAGCTTGCCATCGGCGCCGCTTGCGACAGCCTCAAAGTAAACCGCGTTGGCAACTTCGGCCGTCAGCACAGATGCATCATAGTCGGACAGGCCGAAATCCTTGATGAAACGGGCTTTTTTGGCGTCCGGCAGCTCGGGCAGGGTCGCGGCGATGTCGTCGACCCAAGCCTGTTCAATGACCAGTGGCAGCAGATCAGGGTCCGGGAAGTAGCGATAATCATGCGCTTCTTCCTTGGACCGCATCGACCGCGTTTCATTTTTATCTGGATCATACAGGCGGGTTTCCTGCACAACCTTTTTGCCGTCCTCGATCAGCGCGATCTGGCGGCGGGCTTCCACATCAATCGCGGCCTGAATAAACCGCATGGAGTTCATGTTCTTGATTTCGCAGCGGGTGCCAAGATGGCTGAAATCTTGGGTCTCTTGGTATTTTTCGTATTGGCCAGCGCGACAGATCGACACGTTCACGTCGGCCCGCATGCTTCCGTTTTGCATGTTGCCATCGCAAGTCCCCAAATAACGCAGGATCTGGCGCAGCTTGGCGACAAACGCGGCCGCTTCTTCTGGGCCACGAATGTCAGGCTTGGACACGATTTCCATCAATGCGACGCCTGTCCGGTTCAGGTCCACAAATGACATGTTCGGGTCCATATCATGGATCGATTTTCCCGCATCCTGCTCAAGGTGGATACGCTCAATGCGTACCAAACGCGCAGTCCCATCGCCAAGTTCGACCAGCACTTCGCCTTCGCCTACAATCGGGTGGTACAGCTGCGAAATCTGATAGCCTTGTGGCAAGTCAGGATAGAAATAGTTTTTGCGGTCAAACGCTGAATTCAGGTTGATCTGCGCATTGAGCCCAAGGCCCGTGCGGACGGCTTGTTCGATGCAGCCTTCGTTAATGACGGGCAACATGCCAGGCATGCCAGCATCTACGAACGCCACGTTGCTGTTGGGCTCGGCGCCAAACAAGGTTGATGCGCCTGAAAATAGCTTGGACGCCGTGGCGACCTGCGCGTGCACTTCGAGCCCGATCACAAGTTCCCAGTCGTGCTGGGCACCCGAGATTACCTTTGGGGCTGGGGCGTCATAGGTCAGGTCTAGCATGGGGTGTCTCCGCAATCGGTCAGCTTTTCTTGGGTTCTAAGCTAGCAAAGGCACGGGAACAAGCCGCCAAAATATCAGCGATCTGCCGCGCACCTGATCTGAACCGATTAACCCAAAATACGGGTAACGATT
The DNA here is from genome assembly GCA_913061335.1 of uncultured Loktanella sp. Taxonomy (GTDB): domain Bacteria; phylum Pseudomonadota; class Alphaproteobacteria; order Rhodobacterales; family Rhodobacteraceae; genus Yoonia. The sequence continues at coordinate 3,018 of CAJXTP010000092.1, read as the reverse complement.
TCGGTCGTGTCGCCGCTTAGGTTCGGGGTGTCCGCGATCCGTTGCAAAGCCCCACGCATTTGCGATTGTCGGTGTGCGTCGAACTGCGCCCATGCATCAAAGGCGGTGGCCATGCGTGCAGTTGTTTGCGGGTTGATGGGATCAAGTCCGATCAAACAATCGGCCAAGAATGCATAACCTGAACCGTCTGGCGCATGGAAACCTGCGGCGTTGCTAGTCAAACCGCCGATCACCGCGCGGAACCGGTTTGGATTTTTCCAGTCGAACTTGGGATGGTCGGTCAACATTTCTGCCGTCGCAACTGCGGCGTCGGGGGCAGCGCATCGGACTTGCAAGCCAAACCACTTGTCCATAACCAACCGGTCATTCTGCCATTGGTCGTAAAAGGCCGCACTTGCATCGGCGCCTTTGCCAACCCGCAATAGGCAAGCCAAAGCTGCAATCTGTTGCGTCATATTGTCGGCGGCATCAAATTGCGCAGTGGCCTGTGCCCCGCCGTCAATCCGGCTGATCAAGCCAAGCATAACGTTGCCTAGCGCCCGCTTGCCTGCATCTTTTGCATTTGGATCATACGGCCCGTCGACAGTCATTTGGGCGTAGATACGCGGCACAATATCCTGCAAATGTAATGCGATCTGCAGCTTAAGCGCCTCATGTGCGTGATGGATCGCAAGCGGGTCAGGCTGACCGCCTATCTGTGCAATCGCTTGGGCGGTGTCTGTCTCTGATGGCAATGATAGGGCCAGCGAGCGGAATGCCGGTTCAAGTGCATCGTCGCGCAGCACGGCGGCGAGCCCGTCAAGGAACGCGGCATCAGGGGCTGCGTCGGTCTGGACCATGTCCAATAATACGTGGCCCGCCAGCGCGCGACCCGCATCCCAGCGGTTAAACGGGTCGGTGTCATGCGCGAGTAAATGTGCCTTATCTGTGGCGGATTGTGCGTGGTGCACAACGATAGGCGCTGAAAAGTCGCGCAGCACCGACAAAACCGCGCCTTTCGGGATGTCGTCAAAGCGAAACGTTTCCGCAAGATCGGTCAGGATCAAAGTCTTGGTCGCCAGAACCTCGGTGCCATCAGGGTCAATAAGGCCGATATCAACGGGAATAACCTGCGGGTCTTTTGGGCTGCCGTCTGGTGTTGGGCGCAGGTCTTGGCGCAGGGTCACTGTATAGGTGTCGCCGTCGCGGCCTTCGGTCACATGCAAATGCGGCGTGCCTGACTGGCTGTACCAGCGGGCGAATTGTGTAAGATCGCGGCCAGTCGTGTCTTCAAACGCCGCGAGCCAGTCTTCGATGGTCGCCGCTTGCCCGTCGTGGCGGTCGAAATATAGCGTGCAGGCGTCGGCGTAGGCATCTGCGCCAACAATGCGCTTAAGCATCCCAATCACTTCGGCACCTTTTTCATAGACGGTAGCGGTATAGAAGTTGTTGATCTCGACAAAGCTGGCAGGGCGCACAGGGTGGGCTAAGGGGCCGCCGTCCTCGCGAAACTGATGGGCGCGCATGACAAGCGCATCGTCGATCCGTTTGACAGCGTGACCGCGCAGGTCACCAGTGAATTGCTGGTCGCGAAACACCGTGAGCCCTTCTTTCAGGCAAAGCTGGAACCAGTCGCGGCAGGTGATCCGGTTGCCTGTCCAGTTGTGAAAATATTCGTGCGCGATGATCGCCTCGACCCGTTCAAAATCGGCGTCTGTTGCGGTTTCAGATGACGCCAAAACGCAGCTCGAGTTGAAAATGTTCAAGCCTTTGTTTTCCATCGCGCCCATATTGAAGTCATCGACAGCGACGATATTGAAAATGTCCAAGTCGTATTCGCGGCCATACACGTTTTCGTCCCACGCCATAGATGCTTTCAGGGCCTGCATGCCAAAGGCGCATTTGTCCTCATCGCCGGGTCGGACGTAGATATTCAGCGCGACATTGGTGCCGGACATGGTGGTAAACCTGTCAGCGTAGGCAATCAGGTCACCTGCAACAAGTGCGAATAAATACGCAGGTTTCGGCCATGGATCGTGCCATGCGCCGTGGGCCAGTGGGTTGCCGTTGGACAACAGCACAGGCAGGTCGCTGTTAATCTGCACGGTGAACACGGCCATCACATCGGGTCGATCAGGATAATAAGTGATTTTGCGGAACCCTTCGGCCTCGCACTGGGTACAGTACATACCGTTCGACATGTAGAGCCCTTCAAGGGCGGTGTTGCTGACGGGGGCAATCTCGACGCAGGCTTCCCATACAAATGGCGCATCGGGGGCAGGGCAGTTCAGGCCGTCTGCGACCAGATCAGGCGAGACTGCTACCCCGTCGATTTTGGCCCAGATCAGTTTCAAGTCAACGCCGTGCAGAAAAAACTGCCGGTCGCTGCTGGTAGGGTTGGGCCGGAACGTGATTTTACTGGTGACACGGGTCGCATCGGGGGACAAATCGAACGTCAGGTGCACGGTGTCGATCAGATAGGCTGGTGGCGTGTAATCGGCCAAATAAATGGTCTGCGGGCTGGCATCGTTCATGGCGCTATCCTGTGAAGTTCAGTGAACCGTGAGGCTGGTTCTAGTTTAAGTTCATATTGGCACGCGTTCAACTTGTCACGGCATACCAATCTCAGTTGTAAAGCCGACCTGAGCGATACCTAAGTGGAGTTGCCTATCGGAAACTTTTGGCCTAGCACGGGTTGTATACAACGGGATACGCGGCTGAATATGCCTGTCTGCCCAATTGCCTATCTTCCAAGGAGAATAAAATGTCGAACCGTATTGAAAAGCATGGATTGCAAGTTGATCCGCAGTTGGTGGATTTCCTTGAGGGGCAAGCGTTGCCGGGCACTGCGGTTACTGCAGATGCGTTTTGGGCAGGTTTTTCTGCGGTCGTGCATGATCTTGGGCCGCGCAATCTGGCGCTGTTGGCAAAACGCGAAACGATCCAAGGTCAGATTGATGCATGGCATATCGCCAACCCATCTGCGGATACGACGACATATCAGGCGCTGTCTCTTATACACATCTGACGCTGCCGACG
>CAJXTP010000091.1 GCA_913061335.1 uncultured Loktanella sp. | reverse complement strand
GTGCTTGATTGGTTTCGCAAAAAAGACAACAAAATATTTGCCTATTACCTGATGCATGATTACGCGTTTTCGGCGCGGTGGCGTGGTGCTAATCCGCCTGCGCTCGAGGACCGAATGACCGCGTTTGCGGCGACCATCGCAGATGCGATGACGAGTGATGTTGACGAGGTTTTGATCGTGGGCCATTCATCGGGTGCCCATTTGGCCATATCGATTTTGGCTGATCTGTTCCGCGACGGACATGTACCGAAGGGCGGGCCATTGTTGGGCTTTTTATCACTTGGACAAGTCGTCCCGATGATGTCGTTTTTGCCCAAAGCACACAGATTGCGCGCTGATCTGGGATACTTGAGCGTGCAAGACCGGATCACTTGGGTCGATGTGACAGCACCTGGCGATGGATGTGCTTTTGCGCTGTGCGATCCGGTGGCTGTGTCGGGTGTGGCTGCTTATAATAAGAAATGGCCGTTGGTGATATCTGCCGCATTCACCCAGTCATTGCAGCCCGAGACGTGGAAGGCATTGCGCTGGCGGTTCTTTCGGCTTCATTTTCAGTATCTATGCGCGTTTGATCGGCCAAAAGACTATGACTATTTTCAGATCACGGCGGGCCCTTTGACGTTAGCTGACAGGTACCGGAACCGCGCACCTTCGCGGTCGCGCATTGACGTTACCGCGTCCAAATACACGAACACTGCGCCATGATGCCGCCCAAGCCACCGTCGCGCCCTGAAAAGGTGTCCCTATTGCGGTACATGCGGCTGTTCCGTGATGATATTTTGTCTGCGCAACCGGCAAAGCTTTATCGGGCGTGGATGGCTGAGTTCAAAACGCCGTTTTTCCGTAGCTATATGATTAATGATCCAAGCTTGATCAAACGGGTCTTGCAGGAACGGCCAGATGATTTCCCGAAATCGGACCGGATCGGTGCCGGTTTGCGCCCCTTGCTTGGCGATAGTGTGTTTTTGACAAACGGTGAAACGTGGAAAAGACAGCGCCGGATCATTGATCCCGCGTTTGAAGGCGGGCGCTTGCGCGATACGTTTCCAGCGATGTGGGCCGCAGGAGAGGCATCTGTCGCGCGCATGACTAAGTTGGCGGATGGCACCCCGCAAGAGGTTGAGGCAGAGACAAGCCATGCCGCCGCTGATGTTATATTTCGCACGCTGTTTTCGATCCCGATTGAAGATCAGGTCGCAACAAAGGTATTCGATGAATTTCGGACCTATCAGCGGACCCAGCCGATCCTAAACCTTGCGGCATTTATTCCGGGGCCAAAATGGATGCCGCGGTTCTTTAAGTCCGAGACGAAAAAGACTGCAGCGGCAATTAGGGCGTTGATTACGGGGCTTACGGTGCAACGATTGCATCAGATTGAGGGCGGCACAGCACCTGACGATCTGGCCACCAAGATCATGACGACTGCCGACCCTGAAACCGGAGAGACGTTTGGCGTGGATGAAATGGTTGATCAGGTTGCTATCTTTTTTCTCGCGGGTCACGAGACAAGCGCATCGGCCCTGGCATGGACACTTTATTTACTGGCGATGCATCCCGATTGGCAGGACAGGTTGGCGGATGAAGCACAAAGCCTGACACCTGACTTTGGGTCTGTGCCAAAGTTACGGCAAACCCGTGACGTGTTTCGTGAGGCGCTGCGTTTGTATCCGCCAGTCCCAATGATGGTCCGAGAAACAACCTGCCCAGAGGTGTTTCGTGACCGTTCCGTGAAACGCGGCGCACAAGTAGTTTTGTCGCCGTGGCATTTGCACCGACATGAACGGCTTTGGGATAACCCTGATGGGTTCGACCCGACGCGTTGGAGCACCGAGAACGGTAAAAACTGCGCGCGTGACGCATATATGCCATTTTCGGGTGGGCCGCGCGTTTGCACTGGTGCCGGCTTTGCGATGATCGAAGGCGTTTTGTTGGTGTCTATGCTTGTACGTGCCTTTAAGTTCGAAGTGGTCGCCGGACGGGTGCCCGACCCTGTTGCTCATCTGACGGTGCGCGCCAAGGACGGCATTTGGCTGCGATTCGTTCCGCGCAAGGACTAATTGTTCACTATTTCGCAACAGACTTTGGTTTTTCAGATCATCTACCTGTCGGCGGAAACAGTCGCAAATACCGGCCAAAAGTCAGCCACTTTTATTTTCCCCACTTTTTTAAATGTTAACAGTATATTAGGCACGTTTTTCGTTAGTATCGAAAGGCAATTGTGGCACAATCGGGCTGCATTGCGGCTGAATTGTGTTATTCAAAATCATGGGTGGGGGCCCAGTTAGACGGAACGTTGCAATGTTAGTACTTGGTTTATCAAAAGCGAAAAATGCGGTTGCGACTATATGGCGTGCGACCAATAGCAATACGCAAGCTGATCTAAGCTTCGATGCATCCGCCCGTGAACCACTTCATCGCGGTAATTTGTCTGAAATTTTTGCAGTAAAGTTAAAGCAACCGGTTGGCGTAGGGTTTACTATGCGTGAACAGCGCGAATGCGACACGATGTCCACACTGCGCCAAATTCTTTACGATTGATTTCGCGCTTGTGCTTGAACATGTTCAAGCACGAACAGGCGAATTGCTGATGCGAGCCCAATGTCGCCGCGTGCCGCGTCAATTTCAGCGGAGCACCCATTGATGGTTTTGCCCTGAAGCGCCGCTATCTCACAATATGCCTGCCAGAACGGGTTTTCCAATGAAACGCTTGTGCGGTGTCCGCGCAATGTCAGCGACCGTTTGATTGGCCGCTCGGTCATTCGTCTTCAAACTTCAGCTGATCAAGACGGGCCTTTGCATGTGCGGCTGACGTCGCATCCAAAACGCGCGCTGCTTTTGTCTGACCAAAGCGGGCGGCATTTTCATCCGCCGTCGCTTTGTCTTCGGCCCTTGATTTGGCTTTGCGAGCTTTATTGAGGTTCACGACGCTCATTTAGGGCCGATCATGTCTTCTGGGCGCACAACATCGTCGAATGTTTCGCCGTCGACAAAACCCAATTTGATTGCCTCTTCCTTGAGCGTGGTTCCGTTTTTATGGGCGGTTTTTGCAACGGTCGTGGCGTTGTCGTAGCCAATTGTTGGGGCCAGTGCGGTGACCAACATCAGGCTTTCGCGCATCAATTTTTCAATGCGCACGGTGTCGGCCCTAATACCCACGACGCATTTGTCAGTGAATGCGCCACAAGCATCGCCGATTAATTGCATAGATTGCAGTACGTTATAGGCCATCATTGGCTTCATCACGTTGAGTTCGAAATGGCCTTGGCTTCCGGCAAAACCAACGGCGGCATCGTTGCCCATGACGTGGGCGCAGACTTGCGTGATGGCCTCGACCTGAGTTGGATTCACTTTGCCGGGCATAATGGATGAGCCTGGTTCATTTTCTGGCAAAATCAACTCGCCCAGACCGCAGCGCGGACCAGAGCCAAGGAACCGGATATCACAAGATATTTTGTACAGGCTGGCCGCAACTGTTTTCAGCGCGCCAGACATTTCAACCAGTGCATCGTGGGCGGCGAGTGCTTCGAATTTGTTGGGTGCGGTCACAAACGGCAAGCCGGTGATGTCGGCCATGTGGGCCGCGACTGTCTCGCCCCAACCTTTGGGAGTGTTCATGCCTGTGCCAACGGCAGTACCGCCTTGGGCAAGCTCGTAAATGGCGGGCAGGGCTGCTTTGACACGGCGGATACCCATGGCGACTTGGTGAACGTAGCCAGAAAATTCTTGGCCCAATGTCAGTGGTGTTGCATCCATAGTATGGGTGCGGCCAATCTTAATGATGTCTTTGAATTCGTCTTGTTTGACCGCAAGGGCGGCGTGCAATTTTTCCAAACCGGGAATTAACACGTCGTGGGCGGTTGTGGCCACAGCGATATGCATGGCCGTCGGGAACGTGTCGTTCGACGACTGGCCCATGTTGCAATGATCGTTGGGGTGAACCGGATCTTTTGACCCAATCGTACCGCCGAGAATCTCAATCGCACGGTTTGAAATCACTTCGTTGGCGTTCATGTTGGACTGGGTGCCTGACCCTGTTTGCCATACGACCAGCGGGAAATGATCATCAAGTTTGCCTGTTACAACTTCATTTGCGGCGGCGATTATCGCGTCTGCGAGCGTTGCATCAAGCTTACCGCGTTCCTTGTTGGCTATGGCGCAGGCTTGTTTGATGACACCCAAACCACGCACGATCGCGACTGGCTGCTTTTCCCAACCAATGGGAAAATTGATCAAGCTACGCTGTGTTTGCGCGCCCCAATACCGGTCGGAAGGGACCTCTAGCGGGCCAAAGCTGTCGGATTCTGTGCGTGTATTTGTCATGGGATTACCCTTCGTATGCAATTGTATGCCGTCTATTGAGGTCCACGCCAAAGGGCAATGGCCCAGCGTTTACTTGCGAAATTGATCGAGGCTGACGACTTCGGCATCTTGCCGCTCTTCCGCTGGCTCATCTTCGGCCATTACGTCCATCGGGGCTTCGGCTGTGTCAGCCGTGTCTTCCGGCGCCTCGAACCGAAGGCCAAACTCGACCGACGGGTCAACAAAGGTTTGGATAGCGTCATAGGGAATATAAAGAGTCTCTGGATTGTCGCCAAAGTTGAGCGTGATCGTGAACCCTTCGCCGGTCACATTCAGATTGTCGAACCAATGTTGAATAACGACCGTCATTTCGCCTGGATACCGATCAGACAACCAGTCAGCGATTTCGACGTCGGCATGCATTGTGTCAAAGGTGATAAAGAAATGGTGATCGCCGGGCAGCCCATCTTTTGCGATGCCAATCAGCACCTCTTGGATCAAGCTGCGCATCGCGCGATGCATCAAGTTTCCGTAGTCAATCGTACCAGCCACAGCATTATTCTCCGCTATCTACGCCCCCACCTTATAAGATTCGAAGCGGGATTAAAGGGGCAGTCCGAGCCCCGCGCACAAAAGTCCAACAATCGCGCAAATGAGTAGGACCAACGGCAGCCCCCAATGCCGCCTCAAGAGCAAAAAAGCAGCGAGTCCGGCGATTGCGACGGGGGTGAATTGCAATGTTGTTATGTCCGGCGCGATTAGCTGAAGAGGGCCGGCAGAGATTGGCGTGACGGTGCCGAAAAACACGTGCAGCGCGAACCAAAGTGACAGGTTGGCGATGACCCCAACCACCGCCGCAGTGATCCCCGATAATGCACTGGTAAGCCGTGGCCTGCCATCGAGCCAATCAATCAAGGGCGCGCCAGCGAAAATCCATATGAAACAAGGCACAAAGGTCACCCAAAGTGTCAGCAACCCCGCTAGAATAGCTGTCCAGATCCCACCCTGCAGGTATCCCGCCATCATGCCCACGAATTGCGTCACGAGGATTAACGGGCCCGGCGTGGTTTCAGCCAAACCAAGTGCGTCCATCATTTGTGGTGTGGTCAGCCAACCGAACCCGGTGACGACCTCTTGGGTCATATAGGCCAATACGGCGTATGCGCCGCCGAATGTCACCACTGCGAGGGTCGAGAAAAATAACCCGATGTCACGTAACAGCGGCAGGTCAAGCGCTGCGACAATCCCGATTGGGATCGCCCACAGCGTGGCACCAATCACGACGATGGTCATGCTTTGACGCCAAGGTAGCGGGGTGGTCGGTGCGGTGTTGATCGCGTGACTGCCCCACGCGCCAAAGATAGCCGCAACTGCAATGACGATTGGAAATGGCACCGCGAATGCGAAAAGAGCCACAAACGCCAGTGCCGCGATAATGAGGTGCTTGGATGATATCAGCGCCCGCTTGGACACTTTGATCAAGGCCTCAATGACGATGATGACGACAGTTGCTTTGACCCCAAGGAAAACCGCTTGAATCCACGGCAATGACCCGTAGGCCCCATAAATCAGTGCGAAAATCGCGATTAAAATTGCACCCGGGATGACGAACAAGCCACCGCCGATTAAGCCGCCGATGATCCCGCGTTGTTTCCAGCCGGCATAGGTCGCTAGCTGCATCGCTTCTGGCCCAGGCAATAGCATGCAGAACGAGAGGGCGCGCAAGAATTGCGCCTCGGTCAACCACGTGCGTTCTTCGACGAGTTCACGGTGCATAAGTGCTATTTGGGCAGCGGGGCCGCCAAATGACAACAGGCCAATGCGCCCAAAGACACGGGCCATTTCAGACGTGGATACGATCATTCTGCGTGGCCTTCGGTAAATCCATCGCGGGCCCAACGGTAAAGGGCATCATAAAGCGTAAGACCAGCATCAAGCATGGCATTATCGTCGCGGTGTATTTTTGAAAGACCAACAGAAATTGCAAGTAAACCAGCAGCTTGCGGGTCGTTGTTGTGGTTGTTTGTATCTGCTGCGCGAATAACATCGGACATACGGTTTAGCGCCTCTGTGCGCAGCCCAAAGGCATCCAGTAGCGCATCAAAGCTACAGTTTTCGCCATTGTGACCGTATGGAGCGTCAGGCGTATCAAAGGAAATCGCATCAAATCGATCTGCGACGGCGGCCACATCGGCGCGTGGCACGAACATAAATTCCGCATCGCGGTCGATAAAACGTTTGATTAGCCAAGGGCAAGCGATCCGGTCAATCTTTGGTTTTTGTCGGGTCACCCAGCGGCCGCTTTGTGCGATTAACTCGATAGGTAAGGTTGGAAGCCCAGCCTCATTCCATCCGACAAATCCGCCAGCTAAAACCTCTGCTGTACCACCGCCTGCACGGATCAAAGCGGCTATACCTTGGCTTAGTTTTAAACCTTTGTGACAGATGATAATGGCTTTTCGTCCCGAAAGGCGGTCTAGTAACCCCTTGAAATCGTAGAAATCGTGAAAGATTGTAGTCGGCACAGCGCGGTCTTCGGGGGCAATATCTTCTGCAATGCGGACGTCGACAATTATGGGGCCATCGGGCAAGCCGATTTGGCGCATCAAATTTTGTGGCGTGATCATATTGGGGCCGGTCATGTGGCATCCTTTCTGAGAGTTTTCAGCGGATGCGATCCTTTGGCCGTGGCCTCATGGGGTGGTCGCGGGACCCCTTATTGACTTGATAGGCGGCCGTCTTGGTTGGGTCAACCCAGCACCATGCTAAGCTCGCGCAGAATTTTGCGCCGTATCGCGTCGGGATATTCGCGGTGTGTGCGCGCAGTGATGACAAAGCCGTTGCGCGTAATCACTGCGCCTTTGTAAAAGTTGCTGATCGCCAATCCCATGCTTTCAATTGCAATGCCGTTGATGGTGACGCCCATTTGTTCTGCCAAGTTGCGCGCATCGCGTGTGCTTGAGCCCGAATTGGGCGTTCCGTCGCCAGAAATGTCGATAACTTTGTTTTTACAATCAGGGACTTGCGCGAATAGGGGCAGGGCGAACAGAATGGCCTCTGCGGGGGCTGTGTCAGACAAAACAAACGCTCTTGGCATCAGTTGGGATGCGTCTGCAAGGCGGGCTGCGTCAAGGCTGGTGCGGATGCGCGTCCAAGGCAGCGTCAACTCTTGGCGGTCGTGACCCGACCATTGAACCACAGCGATGGCCGCGTTTTGCCGGACCATAGATTCAGCAATTTCTGGGTCGCGCAAGGCCGCTGCCAATCCATCGACTTGCAGCCTGTATTCACCCGGATCAACTGAATTGGACACATCAATCGTGAGGATGAGGGCCGTATCGCAAGCCATTGATAGATTTGGAATAATGGCGATTACCGTGGCTTTGATTAGTGTTCTAAGCATAGGGCATGGTGCCGTAAAACACCCAAACCAAGCAAGACAATTCTGAGAAGGGGAAAAGTGCAGGTTTCTGTTGCCAGGTACCTGCGAACCCCGCCTTAAGCTGCTAGGCCTAAGGACTTAAGTTTCGGCAACGAAGACTGCTTACGCAGCCACCGCCATAGCCGGAGCATGGTTGTCATTTGCAACTATACAATTTCGTACCGATAACGGTGGTAACTCACCGAAACAAAGCTAACCTCTTTAGACGTTCGTCGATCCTATTTCGACCCCACAGCTGCCAAATGAGCAGATAGTTGGTGGAGTCGCCGGGTACCGCCCCCGGGTCCGATCCGCTTATTACAAGCGCGTTTATGTTCATAGTCCCGAAGGACACCTTACAGATAGGCCGCAGGGCGCGTCGGTGCAAGGGGAACTGCCAAAAGGCGTGTAAGTTTCGTATAAGTTTTACATATGTTTTGCATATGCCGGTTTTCGACAGGTCAACTATTGGTTTTTGCAGCTTGCCGCGCATCAATGACGCTTTGTGCGAGCGTGTTGGTGTAATCAGCAAGTGCCGAAAGGTGCAGGTCAACAGCCGCGCCGTCGCGTTGTTCAAGCGCGTCAGTAATCTGGCTATGGAACCCGACAATTGTTTCGCGCGACCGCGCGCTGAAGGTAATCATGTTCATCAAGGGCTGCATGGCCTCGACTGCGCCCGCGAGCTGGTACGAGATCACCGGATTGCCAGCCGCGTCAACAAGTGCGCGGTGAAATGCCACGTCCGAGGCACAGAATGCTTCGTCAGTTAGACTAGGTTGCGATTGGCGGTGCGTTTCGGCGCGCATTGTTGCCAGATGGTCGGCTGTGCGTCGCTCGGATGCCAACGCCGCGCAAGACCGTTCCAGCGCATAGCGCGCCTCGCAGGCGGTACCAAAGCTCACGTCATTCATCGACAAAAGCAGCGTCGATGTGGTGATCTGCTGGCCGTAGGCATCCTCGAACCGCAGACGGTTCACAAACGCCCCACCAGTCGCGCCGCGTTGCGTTCGGATCAGCGATTGCGCACCTAGACGCTTGAGCGCCTCGCGCACTGTCGGGCGTGACACATTAAATTGTTCGGACAGTTCTGCCTCGGACGGAAGCCGCTCATCCACCAGTAAATCACCGGACATAATGGCGTCACGGATCGCTTTTGCAATTTGCGCGGACAGGTCGGCGGGGCTGTTGGGATCAATTTTCATTTGTCAGACAATTAAACGTCTGACATATGATTAGCAAGAGCCTGAGTCGCAAACGCTGGGAGGTCGTGCGCAATGATGACCATTAGATCTACTTTTTCTGTCCGTACGGTTGCATGGTTGGTGTTTTTCGCCGCGATCATTGTGGCGTGGGTCATGCTGTTTATGGCGGCACGGATGTCTGGGGTCGATTTAATTGGCCGCCCTGTGGGCATGAACATGATGCCGATGGTGACATTCGGCGCGTTGTTTCCGATGTGGGCGATTATGATGGCTGCGATGATGTTGCCGACGATGGTGCCGACGCTGACCAGTTACGAGGACCTAATGCGCAGTGCGGATGGCTCGCGGGCAGGGTGGTTTGGTGTTCTATTGGGCTATTTCATCGTTTGGGCTGGATTTGGCGCATTGATCACATTGGTGCAGGTCGGGCTGCTGGCCGGTGGATTTATCGACGGATTGGGCATTGCCGCAAGCGGTTGGTTCGCGTCCGCGTTGTTGATCCTTGTGGGGCTGTTCCAGTTTTCACGGGTCAAAGATGTGTGCCACGGAGTTTGTCACAGCCCGATGATGTATTTCGTCGGCAATTGGAAAACAGGGTTCACTGGCGGGCTGCGCATGGGGCTTGGCCTTGGTGCGTTTTGCGTTGGCTGCTGCTGGGGCTTTATGGCCTTGGGGTTTGTTGGCGGCGTGATGAGCCTTGCTTGGATGGGCCTCGCCACACTGTTTATGATTTTGGAAAAACTGCCCCAGATTGGGCATAAAGTGACGAAACCGATGGGCGTGCTGCTGATTGCAGCGGGCCTGATCGTGGCTGTTGCATCACTGTAAAAGGAAGGGACTATCACATGGCCGATAAAGAGACACGCGCACCCGCCGATCAGCTGCCAGTTTCGCAGCGGATTGACGCGCGCATGGAAAGCCACCCGCTGCGCCGCAAGATGAACCCAACCGATTGGGCGATCAAAGGCGAGCTGTTTTTGAACTGTTCGTGCGACCTGTTTTGTCCGTGCGTTGTGTCGCTTGGCGCGCACCCTCCGACAGAAGGCCATTGTCACGCGTGGATGGCAATTGCCATTGATGAGGGCCATTTTGAGGGCGAAGATTTGTCTGGTCTGAACATCGGTCTGTTGGTCGATATTCCGGGCCGTATGGGCGAAGGCAATTGGCGCGTTGCGGCCTATGTTGATGAACGGTCCACGCAAAAGGCGTATAACGGTCTGCTTAAGATTTTAAGCGGTGCTGCTGGCGGGACCACTGGCCTGTTTACGTTCCTCGTGTCCGAGATCATCGGTGCCGAGCGTGAAAAGGTTGATATCGTGCGCGATGGTAACAAGCGCAGCATCATGATTGGCCGTAAAATCCAAGGCGAGATCGAGATGATCGAAGGCAAGTCCAAGGATCATCCGGTCATGATCAGCAATTCCAAATATTGGATGGGCCCTGATATTATTGCAGCAAAAGGCCTGCGGTCTAAGGTGCGTGATTACGGGCGTGTTTGGGACTTTGGTGGGAAATCTGCCGAAGTTTGCCCCATTGATTGGCACGGTCCGAAGTGATCGTTACGCCCGCATATGTCATTGAAATGGCGGCGTATAATACATGGCAGAACAACGGCTTATGCCGTGTTGTTCAAGCGATGGATGAAGTAGATG
>CAJXTP010000090.1 GCA_913061335.1 uncultured Loktanella sp. | reverse complement strand
GCATATGCGCAAGACGAGGGTGCAGCGGCAGGGCGGCAATGGCGCGACCGTGGGGCGTGATTTGGCCCGTTGAGGTAAGTGCGCCAAGCGATACCAGCAGGCGGCGTGCCTCGGAGAGCGTGCCCGCAGGTGGGGGTGTCAGGAACGACAAATCATCGCTGCCCCATTGCGCAAGTTCAAGCGCAAGCGGGGCCAGATCGGCGGCCTCGATCTCGGCTGGGGGGAAGGCGGGCAATGCGCCGTCCTCGCCCTTGGTCCAAAGCGGATAGCAGTGGCCAGCGGCGACGCGGCCTGCACGACCTGCGCGCTGTGTGGCCTCTGCGCGGCTGACCCGTTCGGTGACAAGGCGTGACATGCCCGACGACGGATCGAACCGCGCGCGCCGTGCGCGGCCTGCGTCAACGACGACACGGATGTCAGCGATGGTCAGGGATGTTTCCGCGATCGATGTGGACAGCACGATCTTGCGGCCTTCTTTCACGGGTGCAATCGCGGCGCGCTGTGCGGCAAACGGCAAGGCACCGTAAAGCGGGCGGATCACGCAGTCGGCGGGCAGGCGGTTGGCCAATGCGGCCTCGGTCCGGCGGATTTCGCCTTCTCCGGGGAGGAACACCAATATGCTGCCCGTTGTTTCCGCAGTGGCCTGCACGATCAGGTCGGCGGTGGCATGCTCAACGCGCGTGCCTTTAGGCAACGCGCGGGGCAGGTGATGTGTGGTGACCGGATAGGCGCGGCCTTGGGACGTGAGTACTGGGGCGTCGTCGAGCATCTGTGCGACGGGGCCTGCGTCCAATGTGGCGGACATGACGAGGATGATCAGGTCAGGGCGCAGAATGTTGCGGATTTCCCAGCTAAGGGCGAGGCCGAGGTCGGCGTTTAGAGATCGCTCATGGAATTCATCAAAGATGATCGCACCGATGCCTGTCAGATCAGGGTCCGATTGGATCATGCGGGTCAGGATGCCTTCGGTCACGACTTCGACGCGGGTGGATTTACTGACAGAGGTTTCGCCGCGCATCCGGTAGCCGATGGTTTTGCCTGTGGGTTCTGAAAGGGTTTCCGCGAGGCGTTCTGCTGCAGCGCGAGCGGCTAGGCGGCGGGGTTCCAGCATCAGAATGCGGCCCGTGGTCAGATTGACGTCAAGCATGGCAAGCGGGACGCGGGTGGTTTTACCGGCACCTGGCGGGGCTTGCAGAACAGCACGGCCATGGGTGCGCAGGGCATCCATCAGATCGGGTAAAATGGGATCAATTGGCAGGGCTGTCATGGTGGCTCTTGGTCTGCGCAAAGGGGCGATGGGTCAAGACCCATCCTACGCTGGCGGCGGCCGTAGGATGGGTTTTAACCCATCTTTCTTATGCGATAGGTAGACGAAAGCGCGGACCACCGTCTGTCCAACGCGCGAACCCACAGGCGAGATACGCCTCTTGGGCGGCAATGTTGTCAGGGGCGGTGCCAATGAACAAATAGGCGCATCCCAGCGTGCGGGCCACATCGGTCGCGGCATCGATTAGTTTGCGCCCGATTCCTTGCCTGCGCAAACCTTCAGCCACATACATATGATTGATGTCGACCCCACGGATCCCATCGGCAATCTTGGCAAGCGGCAACAGGGCAGCATACCCCTGCAAACCATCCGCATCCTCAGCGACCAAGAACCTGATCCACGGGTGCGGACCAATCCCGTCACGCAATATGGTTTCGGGCGTCACGGCGGCATCCAGATCGCCGTGATACGCGCCCAAGGCCAAGATCATTTCATGAACGGCGGGGATGTCATCGACACGCATTGGGCGGATTTTCATAAGCGGCTCCTATTTGTAGTCCATGCCAATGCCCGCAGTGCCGGGAGGGGGGGGCGTATCCCTGCGTCATTCGAGGTCATTCATTGAGCTTTCGCGCGACAGGCCAGCACGGCTGCGGGGCACGATTGCACCCGGCAGCCGATACTTTAGATGACGTCGAAGTTTTCGGAGAAGTGTGCAGAGCTAAAGAAATCGCCCCACGAAGTGTCGTCAGGAACATCCACGAGAATCCGTTCATTCGTGTCGCGGATTTTAACCGTCATGTAGAGATTTCCATCGATGGTTGTTTTCCAAGCTGCTAGATCAGATCGGCTATCGACGTTGGCATAATTATCAAACTCAATAGTATCAACGCCAAGAACGAAATCTTCAATTATGTCTAGCTGAAGACTTTTCTCGGCCGTCGTTCCTGACAATGAATCCCAATCTATGAGGTCACCTGTTTTGAACTCGAATGTATCAGCCCCTTGGTTCCCTCGCACATGATCATCACCAGACCCGCCATTGATCAAATCGTTGCCTTTTCCGCCGTTCGCAAAGTCATTCCCATTGCCTCCATAAATCTTGTCGTGGTCATTGCCTCCATAAATTGAATCATTGCCTTGCTGGCCGAAAAGTCGGTCACTGCCTTTGTCGCCCCAAATTTTATCGTTCCCGCTCGAGCCATAGACTTTATCATTGCCGAGCCCGCCGTAGGCCCTATCGTTTCCGGAACCACCGATGACTTTGTCGTCGCCGATAGCACCATAAAGAACGTCGTTACCGGTTCCGCCGTTAACGTAATCGTCGCCTGATCCGCCCCAAGCAGTGTCATGCCCGCCGCGCGCATAGATTTTATCGTCGTTTAGCCCGCCCGAGATGAGGTCACCATTGTTAGTTCCATCTATGTTGGCGAGGACATCAGCGGCGTTTTTGTCATCATCTTGGATAATATCGCCGCCATCCGGTGTTAAGCCTGCTGGAACGTAGTCCTGTGGGTCAACAAAGGCGACGTCAAGGAGGGTGGAAAAGTCAGGGACTTGGCCCGATAAAATGAAATGACCTTCCTGATCGCCGGTATTTGCTCCGCCGTTGCCGTCCATATCGACCCGCGCACCTGACAAGGCGTAGAAAATATGCCCTTGCCCTGTATCAATCAAAATCCATTGCTGTGGTACAGGATTTGGGTCGTTATGGTTGCCGTTAAATTCTACAATACGGACGTTGCTCGGCGGATTGCCAAGATCGATAGGAACCCCATTGATCTGAATTTCGTCGCTGCTTGGGTTGAAGTCCTCGAGCCGTCCAACGACGGTCGCGTCAACGCGGTGAATGTTGGTGAAATTAAAGACGTCATTGCCACCACCTGCACGTGCATGATGACCATGTGAAAAAACATTCATATTATTGAAATCTAGATTTTGCGTGTGGTTGGTCGTGTTGTTCAGGCCACCTGAATATATATGGATTTGCCCTGTACCACTGGTCGCTGTGTAAGTCGCTGTTGGCATAAAATTGCTCCTAAAAATGAAAACTCGTACTCCCTTAAAGTATCTCTCCGACATCCGAATGTCATCAAAGATTCTACTTAAGCGGATATTCTTTGAATTAATTCAATTTAAAGGTGTGTAGATTTTGTGCGTTCTCAGGGCGACCCGACCGTATGAAAGTCATAGATGGCTCGGGAAATGGATGTTTAAGGGGATGTGTCTGCAGTGGCGAGATTGGCGGTGGCGTATTGTCGCGCGCATGTGTTTTTTGGAAATCTGACGCCTAGATGGAGCGTCAAAATGGCGGGCCGCCTATTGAGTAATTGGACCGTCACAAAAAGCGTGTTTTTGGGACAGCCAATATTAGCGTACAAAACCATACAGTTGTGAAAAGGTATCTGCCACTCTCATGAGAGCGTAGCTATGCGCGGAAAAGTAGGAATTGGTCAGATGTGCGCGAAGCTGACATGCGTTATATCAGCATGCCAATCATCAAACGAAAAAGCCCGACCGCTTGCACGGTCGGGCCTTCAAAACTTCAAACCGAAAGTGGCTTACGCCGCTGTCGCCTTGGTGATTTCTTTTTTGATCTTCAACGCGGCTGGTGACAGCTCAACGTCTTTGGACTTTGCAAAGAATGCGTCCAGACCACCACGGTGATCAACAGTGCGCAATGCAGCATTCGAGATCTTAAGGCGGAAAGACCGGCCCAGCGATTCGGACATCAATGTCACATCCTGCAGGTTTGGCAGGAACCGACGGCGGGTACGGTTTTTAGCGTGGCTGACATTGTTGCCAGACATTGGGCCTTTTCCAGTCAATTCGCAACGGCGGGACATGGGCATTTCCTTCGTCTTAAGGGGCAAACTGTGGATCGGCCACATACGCCCCAATTAATTAGCTAAGACCCTGACGTGCAGAGCCATGAATTCGGTCTGCGCGAGATAGGAGGATTCCCAGCCCGCGTCAACCCGCAACCATGCCAAACAGGCGCAATTACCGGTGCTGGTCGATCAATACAGGATTGCCGTCGGGGTCCACAACAACAAAGCTGCCGATACCGCGATCTTCGGGCAAACTAACTTGTGTTGGCTCCAATCCTTTGGCGACCAGTTCACTATGTATATCGCGCACATCCGTGAACGGGTCCACTTCACCAGCGTTTTGATCCCAACCGGGGTTAAACGTCAGCATGTTGTCATCAAACATGCCCTGAAATATCCCGATGAGATGATCGCCGTTCTTGAGAATCAGATAGTTGTGATCGGCATTCCCACCAAACGTCTCGAACCCGAGTTTTTCATAAAACAGCCGCGATGCTTCGAGATTTTTGACCGTAAGGCTGATAGAAAATGTGCCCAGTTTCATGTTACTTCCCCTGATTTACGGTTCCATTATATCAAAAATCACGCTTTTCTCAACTGAGATGTCGATTTCGCGCCGTGCCGCGCGTCTGGTTGGTATGACGGGAGGCACAAAGCCTCTTTGCCTCAACAAGGATAACACCATGCAATATATGTGCCTCATTTATACGACCGAAGGAACCGGACCGCAGCCAGGATCAGACGATTGGGGCCCATTTATGAAGGGCTATCAAGACTTTACTGCCAAGGTGATGGAAGACGGCAAGATGCTGCATGGCGATGCGCTGCAGTCGACCCAAACCGCGACAACAGTGTCCATGCGGGACGGCAAGATGCACACCACCGACGGTCCGTTTGCGGAAACCAAGGAACAGCTGGGCGGCTATTACCTGCTTGATTGCGCTGATTTGGACGAAGCGATGAAATACGCGGCCATGATCCCTACGTCAGCTTATGGCCGGATCGAAGTCCGCCCTGTGATGGTCTGGGATAACTGATCATGGCGCCCCCAAGCCACGCCGCGATCACAACTGTGGTGCGCATGCATTGGGGGCGCATTCTGGCCGCTTTGGTCAAACAATTCGGAGATTTTGCGCTGGCCGAGGACGCGTTGCAAGACGCCGTTGTCGCCGCAATGATCGCATGGGATCCCAAAATCCCTGACGCCCCTGATGCGTGGCTGATCACAACGGCCCGCAGGCGCGCGCTTGACCGTGTGCGCCGCGATCAAACTTTGGCCCGCAAATCCCCCGAAATTGCCTATTTCATATCACATCAACAATCCGACCCAGAGGAGGCATGCGTGACCATCCCCGACAAACGGCTTGAGATGCTGTTCACCTGTTGCCACCCTAGCCTAGATGCGAAAACCCAGATTGCGTTGACCTTGCGCACATTGGGCGGGCTTACGGCCGAGGAAATCGCGCACGCTTATCTGGATAAGCCTGCGACAATGGCACAGCGCCTTTCGCGCGCGCGGGTTAAAATTAAGGCCGCAGGCATCCCGTACCGTGTCCCTGATCCTGCCGATTTACCGGACCGTGCCGATGCGGTCATGCAGGTCATCTACCTGATCTTTAACGAAGGCTATTTGGCGTCATCGGGCGATACGCTGCTGCGCTGTGACCTAAGCTCCGAGGCGATCCGCTTGGGGCATATCCTTTATGATTTGATGCCTGACATGGCGGAACCCGCTGGGCTGCTGGCATTGATGTTGGCCAATGATGCGCGTGCGCCGGCGCGACTGGATGCGGGTGGCGCCATGATCCCGCTAGAGACCCAAGACCGCAGCCTCTGGCACCATGCCCAAATTTCGCAGGCCGATCAGATTTTACAAGCGACCCTGACGCGTGGGCAAATTGGACCCTATCAGCTGCAAGCCGCGATCAGCGCGTTGCACGGGCAGGCGGCGACTTGGGACGCCACCGATTGGCCGCAAATCGCGATGCTATATAACCTGCTGTGCCGCGTGCAGCCGACACCCGTTGTGCAGCTGAACCACGCGGTTGCAGTGTCTTATGCAGATACCGCCAAGGCAGGGCTGCAATTATTGGATGCATTGGCAGAGCCGCTTGCGGACTACAGCCATTTTCACGCGGCCAAGGCGGATTTTCTGGCACGAGATGGTCAGCGCAAAGCCGCCAGAGATTGTTTCCAAATCGCGATCAATCTAACAGGGAACGCGGCGGACCGTGCGTTTTTGCAGGCCAAAAAGCAGCGGTTAATGCTGCACTAGCGGGTCAGTAGTTTGGCAGCCAATGCCTTTTGATAAACTGCGTCGCCACGTCGCGCGGCGCGGTGTGCCGCGATAATCGGCGCAGCCGTGGGTGGCGACTTGAGTGCCGTGTGCTGAATGACACCGGGGTTGCTGGCACGGGCAATTAACGAGGTCGCTGGATGTCCGCCAAACGGCAGGCGCGCAATGGCGACGCGTGGGAAAACTTCGGTGATCATATTGGCATGCATCAGATCCAGCGGGCGGAACGGGTCGGTGATGATGATGCCCTGCAAATTGGGGCGCGGGACGCGGGTCAGATCGCTTAAATCGCGCTCAAACCCACCTGCATCTGCGCGGTAGCGTTTATCAATCGGCACCACGTCAGGATGGATCGAAAACTGCGGCGAAATCGCGGTGACATAGGTCGCATTTGCGGCGCGCGCAAAGCGGAAAGCACCGTAGCCACCCATCGAAAACCCCAGCATATGCACGGCTTTGTAGTGTGGAGCTAGCTTTTGAAGCACGGCCTCGATGCCCACCGTATCGGGGTTGATGAACCAATCATTGGCGCATGATGTGATCGCCAATTGGGCAAACCCTTGGGCGATCATCTGTTTGACTGGGGACACAGGCGCAAAAGCAGTGCGGCCCTTTTCGCGAAAGCTAAATGTGATCGCCAAACGGTCCGACACGCCATTGAACAATGTGGCGCGCAAGTGGTCGCCACTGTAAACCAGATCGCCTGTGCCGGTCATGTTTGCGCGACAACTTCAGCGGCGGCAGCGGCGGGTGACATGCGGCCAGCGACGACCTCTTTTTCCAAAATGGTCATGCGTGCATCAAGATCAGGATCGCTTGCGATGCGCGCAAGTAATTGCAGGCGGACTTCTTCAGCGAACCAATACCGTGCCTGAGCAGCCCGAGACCGTCCCCAAACATCTGTTTCACGACGCCAGTTGATCAGGGCCTGCATTTCGTCCCATGCGTCGGCAATGCCTATTGTTTCCAGTGCGGATACAATCATCGCCTTGGGAAAGCCTTCGGGATCTTGTGACCGTTTGCGCAGCAATCGCAACGCACCAGCGTAATCAGCACAGGTGCGCATCGCTTGCGGTTTCAGATCGCCATCGGCCTTATTGACCAAAACCATATCGGCGATTTCCATGATGCCGCGTTTGACGCCCTGCAATTCGTCGCCGCCCGCAGGGGCGAGCAGCAGCAAGAACAAATCTGACATCTGGGCGACGACCGTCTCTGATTGGCCAACGCCGACGGTTTCGATCAGTACAATGTCATAGCCAGCAGCCTCGCATAGCGCGACGGCCTCGCGGGTGCGCCGCGCAACGCCGCCAAGCTGGGTTTGGCTTGGGGATGGGCGGATGAACGCGTTTGGATCGCGGGCCAGCAAATCCATACGGGTTTTATCGCCCAATATCGACCCACCAGAACGGGCAGATGACGGATCAACAGCCAGCACCGCAACACGGTGACCCGCCGCAGTTAACATCAGACCAAAGCCCTCGATAAAGGTGGATTTGCCAACGCCGGGGGTGCCAGAAAGGCCGATGCGGATGGCTTGTTTGCCACCCGTGGCCAGCACATCAAGCAAGGCCATCGCATCAACGCGGTGATCAGCACGGCCACTTTCGACCAGCGTAATGGCGCGGGCCAAGGCGCGGCGTTCACCAGCGGCCACACGACGGGCAAGATCGGGAATATCATTCATCATAAATAAGGTTTTAGGGGGGCAGGCCGCTCCACGCAATGATGCAAATGGCGGTTCTTGAGATTTGCAAAGACGCGGGTGCTGCGGGGGGTTAGCCGCACATCTGCTTGGACTTCGCGCTAAAGTCCTTATAGCGTTTCCAGAACCGTGAGCTGCTGGAATTGCGCGACTGACGGGCGTCCTGCGCCAATTGCGGGTCCTCAAAGAACGTGGCGGCGCGGCGCTGATCGGATGCATTTAATGTCAGGCTGGCGGCTTGTTGGACGCACGAACATAACTGGGTTGATGCGGCGTTGCGGTCGGCAGCTATACAGGCTTCGCCAACATCGCCAGACACACGGCCACCACCGCAAGCTGCCAAAAACACCAAAGCCCCAAGTAAAACCAATCTGCGCATCATATCACCCGTAATTTGTGCCAAAGCGCCGCGGTTCCCGCGTGTCAGCCCTAGACTGCTGTTAGGACGATTATGCAAGGGGAGGGCGCGGGATGCAATTCAATTGCGTGCGGGGTGCGGAAGTGTGCCTGCGCACAACACGCAGGCACACTTTAGATCATCATGGCCTTTTCAATAAGATCGGCTTTGCCATGATACTGCGACACGTCGACCCCAAGACCTGCCAATGTGTCTGAAATTTCAGCCTCGGTAAGGGCTGAAATTTCGGCTGTGGTCATGCGCATGAAGTTTATTTTACGTTTTAAGGCCGGATTTGTTGCGCCAAAGAAACTGCGGTTTTCAAAAGCAAAATCCTCGGCGTATTTTTTCATGAAATGCGACAGGAACGTGTTGATAGACACCCGAACGCGCGGATCATCTGTCATCAGGTCGCCCGACGCATCAAGCGTATCTAACATCAGCTTTGACCAACGCTGCGCGCCTTTGTCGTTCATTAGCTCCATGGCATTGTGGGTATGGTGAAAATTCAAGCGAAACTCGCCACCATGATAGTAGGGACCGCCGCCCATGACATCGATCCACATCGCCGCTTGGGTGTTGATATGGTGACCAATCCCGCCGACACGCGCAAATACTTCCGTAAACCAAGGCTCATCCGCGAAAACGCGCTCGTAAAACCTTTGGATAAGACGGACGATCGGGTCTTGACCAAGAACAGAATACAATTGCCAAAACTGGATCGGCTTATCGACGTCGCTTGACGCCGTAAGCGTCACAACATCGGCCATCCGGTGCGCGTCTGTGGGCAACAATTCCTTGGACACCGCGGCCTCAATATAGGCGCGCTGGATGTTTTCGGTCATATAACCATGCTGTGTCGGGTATGCTGGGTGGTCAATTTTGGTCACGGGCTTCATCCCTTCTGGCAGGGCATCATCGCCCCGATACAAGCCATCTATGCAGCGACCCAAGGATTTTCAATCTACTGTGGGCGCACACTGACCCTACATAACTGCAGACTGGGCGCATCGGTGTCGCCGAAAACTGGACAGCGCTGTCGACCCGCAGGTTCCGCCACCCCTTGCAAATCCCGCGATCACGCGCCATTGACAATCAACCCAATTCTATAGGCGTTTTGACCCCAATGACCGACCTGAAAAACATCCGCAATTTCTCGATCGTGGCCCATATTGACCACGGTAAATCCACCCTCGCTGACCGTTTGATCCAAGAGACAAACACAGTCGCCGAACGGGACATGAAGGCGCAGATGCTTGATAGCATGGATATCGAGCGCGAGCGCGGCATCACGATCAAGGCCAACACCGTACGCATCGATTACGTGGCGCAAGACGGTGAGACATATGTGCTCAACTTGATCGACACCCCCGGTCACGTCGATTTCGCCTATGAAGTGTCGCGTTCCATGCGCGCCGTTGAAGGATCGTTGTTGGTTGTCGATAGCACCCAAGGCGTCGAGGCGCAGACGCTTGCAAACGTTTATCACGCCCTTGATGCGGACCACGAGATCGTGCCCGTGTTGAACAAAATCGACCTGCCCGCGACCGACTGTGATGCGGTCGCCGCCCAGATCGAAGACGTGATCGGCATTGATGCGTCTGACGCGATGCGCGTGTCCGCCAAATCCGGCGTTGGGATCAAAGAAACCCTAGAAGCCATCGTGCACCGTTTGCCCGCGCCAATCGGCGATATCAACGCGCCGCTTAAGGCGATGCTAGTCGACTCATGGTACGACAGTTACCTTGGCGTGATTGTCCTCGTGCGGATCATCGACGGGCAAATGAAACGCAACGACCGCCTGCGGTTTATGTCCAATGACACCGTGCACCAGATCGACAAAATCGGCGTGTTCCGGCCGCAGATGGAAAACGTCGACACGCTTGGACCCGGCGAAATCGGCTTTATCACGGCGTCGATCAAACAAGTCCGTGACACCCGCGTTGGCGACACGATCACATCGGAAAAGAAGGGCTGCGAAACCGCACTGCCGGGCTTTAAGCCTGCGCAACCCGTCGTATTTTGTGGCCTGTTCCCCGTCGACAGCAGCCAGTTCGAAGACCTGCGCGACAGCATCGACAAACTGGCCCTCAACGACGCGTCAT
>CAJXTP010000089.1 GCA_913061335.1 uncultured Loktanella sp. | reverse complement strand
CCCGCCGATCTGCCAGATGGCGCGCAGACCGAAGAAGCACTCCCGCCCGAACTTAGCAAAGCCCTCGCGGCAATCGGCGTCCGTTAGCAAGACATGTAATCACGCCAGCGGCGAGCCCATCAGGTCAAACGCCGAGCAGCGATTCCAGTTCTTTCAGGGTCACGCGCTGCGCATCAGTCCAGCCATCGCGGCGGCCACGAAACAGCGTCGCTTGCGATGCATGGATCAACCCATCGCCCAAAATCTTCAGCCCGTTGGCACGCAGCGTTTCACCTGTCGACGTAATGTCGGCAATGGCTTCTGCCGTCTCGTTCTTGACGGTGCCCTCAGTCGCGCCTTGACTATCAATCAGCTGATAATCCGCCACGCCGTTGTCACGCAAAAACTCGCGAACCAGCCGGTGGTACTTCGTGGCAATCCGCATCCGAAACCCGTGCGCGGCGCGAAACGCGGCGGCGGCGGCATCCAAATCATCAAGCGTTTCCACATCGACCCAAGCCTGCGGCACTGCAATAATCAGATCAGCCCCGCCAAAACCCATCGGCGCAATTGTATGCACACGGGTTTCCCAAGCAGCCAGTTTTTCACGGATCAAATCCGATCCAGTCACGCCCAAATGAATGCGACCCGCCGCCAATTCACGCGGAATTTCACCCGCCGACAGTAGCACCAGTTCAACACCGTCTATCCCGTCAACAGCTCCCGCATATTCGCGGTCAGATCCGGATTTACGCAGGCTCACGCCGCGATCACCGAACCATGCAAACGTCTTGTCCATTAACCGGCCTTTAGACGGCACACCAAGCTTTAGCATCAAACATTCCCCCGCAGTGTGACAAGCAAATCGGGGCGCACAACACCGCCGACGGCAGGCACAGCGCGTCCCGCACCGAGCCGCGCAGTCAGCGCATCATACCGTCCACCGGTCGCCACTGGTGGCATCTGGTGGTCAGCGGCGGCGTAAAATCCAAACACAAATCCATCGTAATATTCCAACGACGTGCGGCCATAACTGCCTTCAAACGCCAGTGCATCCACATCCACGCCCTTATCCGACAGCGCATCCAACCGCGCCGCAAACGCACTTACCGCGCCATCAATCGCAGGCAGGTCTACGGCGATATCTCGCAAATTGGACAGCACATGCGGACAGCTATCATCCAGCCCTAAAATCGCGTCGATCAAGGCCATTTCGTCGCCGCTTATCGGCGCTGTCGCAGCATCTGCACGCAACGCATCAATGCGCGTCTGCACCTCGTCGCGGGACCGTAGGCCAATTGTCGGGGCAGCATCAGCCAGCGGGTCAGCGGTGGACAACAACGCCACACGACTTGGGGCCGCAGGCACGCGCCCGCCAAACCGATCAAGCAATGCACGAAATTTACGCGGCCGCCACAGGTGACGCATCAACGCAGCCTTACGCGTGTCCGACGTTTTCAACCCAGCCACCGCCGCCATCAAAATCCCGATATCACCGGTCGCCGCACGCACGGGAAATCCAGCCAATGCATCTGCAACAGCCGCAAAAACCGTCGCATCAGCCCCCGCCGGATCGGACCCGTCAAATACCTCAAACCCGACCTGCATCGCTTCGCGCGGACGGCTCGGATCATTTTCTTGTTTACGAAATACACGGCCCGCATAAGTATAGCGCGCAGGATCGGCTTCACTGTTCATATGCATCTGCACAACTGGCACAGTGAAATCAGGACGCAGCACCATTTCACCGCCAAACGGATCAGTCGTCAGATAAGCACGACCCCGAATATCTTCGCCGTACAAATCCAACAACGTCTCCGCAGACAGCAGAATATCCGCATCCACATGACGGGCACCTTGGCCCTCAAATAGCGCCGTCAGACGCGCAGCCTCGGCCGCAACAGCGCGTGTCATACGCCCTGCCCTGCCAAAATCTCGCGGACTTTTGCGACCAGTTCAGCGCGTGGCACTTCATACTGGCTTGGGCGATCTTTCCATTCCTCAACCGTGGCGTTCTGGGCAATCTGCGCCCCAAGGATCAAATCCTTGATCTGCACGACACCGTTCGCCATCTCGTCCGATCCAGCAATAATCGCCACAGGACTATCGCGGTTATCCGCATACTTCAGCTGATTGCCGAAATTCTTGGGGTTGCCCAAATACACCTCGGCACGAATGCCGGCATTGCGCAGTTCAGCGACCAACGTCTGGTAATACGCCATCTGATCGCGGTCCATCACGGTCACGATCACAGGACCAACGGCCTTGGTATCCAAACGGCCCTTGGCATGCAGCGCGGCCAACAGACGGTCAACACCGATAGACACACCCGTCGCAGGGACCTCTTGTCCGGTAAACCGCTTAACGAGATCGTCATAACGACCGCCACCAGCCACAGAGCCAAAGTTACGCGGACGCCCCTTTTCATCAGTCACTTCAAACGTCAGCTCAGCCTCGAACACAGGACCAGTATAATAGCCAAGTCCGCGCACCACTGACGGATCAATCTCGATCCGATCGGATGCGTAGCCTTGGGCATCAAGCAACGTCGCCATGGTTTCCAACTCGTTCACACCAGTCACACCAGTCTCAGATCCCTGAACCAGCTCCATCAAACGGGCCACAGTCGCAGGGCCGCTATCGCGCTTGGCTTCCATGAAACCCATGACGATCTGTGCTTGTTCATCCGACAGCCCAGCGCCCTTGGTAAAGTCGCCACTGCCGTCTTTTCGGCCTTCGCCCAATAGGTCACGGACACCGCCCATACCTAGGCGGTCCAGCTTATCAATGGCGCGCAAAACGATGCCACGCTCAGCCGCAAACTTATCAGGATCAGACGGGTCGAGCACGCCTGCGACTTCCATCACACCGTTCAGAACCTTGCGGTTATTGACGCGCACAACATAGTCGCCGCGCTCAATGCCCACGGCCTCCAATGTATCCGCCAACATCGCGCAGATCTCGGCATCGGCAGCAACGCTCGACGTGCCAACCGTATCAGCATCACACTGATAAAACTGACGGAACCTGCCGGGGCCGGGTTTCTCATTGCGCCAAACAGGACCCATCGCATAGCGGCGATACGGGTTCGGCAAATCATTGCGGTGCTGCGCATAAACGCGGGCAAGCGGCGCGGTCAGGTCATAGCGCAAGGCCAACCAATCGGCGTCTTCTTCCCACGCGAACACGCCTTCATTTGGGCGATCAACATCTGGCAAAAACTTGCCCAGCGCCTCGACCGTTTCCACAGCAGGGCTTTCAAGCGCGTCAAACCCATAGCGATGATAAACTTCGGCAATCTTGGAAAGCATGGCCGTGCGCTGCACCACCTCTGCGCCGAAATAATCACGGAAACCCTTGGGCGTTTGCGCCTTAGGACGGGGTTGCTTTTTAACTTTGGCCATCATCGCCTCGTGTCTGGTCAGGAACTTATCCCCGCCTTTAACAAGGTGGGGCTTGCGGGGCAATGCGCAGTTGCGGGGGGCATGGCAGACAGGTATGTGACGCACATGACAGATATTACCCATCTTGAAGAACAAATCGCCCATTTGACGCGCACGGTCGACGACCTATCCGACATTGTGACCCGTCAGGAAATCGAATTGGCCACGGCGACACGTCGTTTGGCAATGCTGATGGAACGTGAAGCAGGGCGCGAAATGGATGCAGGCGGATCAGTTCCGCTGGCCGATCAACGCCCACCGCATTATTAAGTCAGACCTCTTCGACTTCCATGACCCCTTCAAGGGATCGCAGCGCGCCCTTGATCTGCGGATTGACGGGGTAATCTTGACCCAAGTCAATTTCGACCTCGCCGGGCAGCGCAGGATCCATCAGGCAGAAATACACCGGACCACGGCCACCACGGACCTTGTCGCGGGCGGCATTTTCCAAGATCGTCTGAACCGATAAAATCGCGTCAGGTGCATCCAAGAATACGCGCAAACCCGATGACCCAGCATCTGCAACAGCCGTATCAATTGGCGCAACTGAGCGACCCAACAGCTTTAGCTGATCGGCCTCCATCGTCGCCTCGCAGGTTAGCACAACTTGACTGCCCGTTTCCAAATGATCGCGCGCAGCCTCAAGCGTATCCGAAAATAACGTGACCTCGTATTGCCCCGTCGGGTCCGATAATTGGGCAAAAGCAAATCGATTGCCGCGCGCAGATTTTCGCTCTTGCCGCCCGCTCACGGTACCCGCCATTTTCACGACACAGGCCCCACGTTCGGCCCGTGCAATCACCTCGTCCAGCGTCAGCACCTGCTTGCGTTTTAATGCGGCCATATAGTCATCCAGCGGATGCCCAGACAGGTAAAACCCGATCGCCTTAAACTCCTCGGCCAGTTTTTCGGCAGGCAAGAAATCGTCGCCACCAGCAAGGCGCGGTTCCGGCAAATCATCACCTGCCTCACCAAACAGGGACACCTGATTAGATGACTTCTGATCATGGATCGCAGCGGAATAATTCACCAGCGCATCAAGCGACAGCAACACGCGGCGGCGGTTCGGGTCCAGCACGTCAAACGCACCAGCGCGCGCCAGCATTTCCAACGGACGCTTACCGACGCGCTTAATATCCACGCGGCGGGCGAAATCGAACAGGTTCACGAATTCGCGGTCCGCGCGGCCATCAACGATCAGCTTCATCGCCTCGACACCGACGTTTTTCAACGCGCCCAGCGCATAGACCAATTTCTGATCTTTCACATCAAACGTGGCCTGCGAGCGGTTCACACAAGGCGGGGTATACGCGATCCCCAGTCCCTTTTTCACCTCTTGAAAATATGTGCCCAGCTTATCGGTCAGGTGAATATCGCAGTTCATCACACCAGCCATAAATTCAACCGGATGGTTCGCCTTCAGCCACGCGGTTTGATAGCTAACAACCGCATAGGCCGCCGCGTGTGATTTGTTAAATCCGTAGTTCGCGAACTTCTCTAAAAGGTCAAAAACCTCCGACGCCTTTTTCTTATTAACGCCGTTTTCCATCGCGCCTTTTTCGAACTTAGGACGCTCCTTAGCCATTTCCTCGGCGATCTTTTTACCCATCGCACGGCGCAACAGATCAGCCCCACCAAGGCTATAGCCAGCCATGACCTGCGCGATCTGCATAACCTGTTCTTGGTAAACAATAATGCCTTGGGTTTCCGACAACAGATGGTCAATCGACGGATGAACAGACTCGATTTCTTTCAGGCCATTCTTGACCTCGCAATAGGTCGGAATGTTTTCCATCGGACCGGGACGGTACAGCGCGACAAGAGCCACGATATCCTCGATACAGTTCGGCTTCATGCGTTTTAGCGCATCCATCATACCGCTGGATTCCACCTGAAACACGGCGATGGTTTTGGCGCTGGCATAAAGCTTATACGACGCCTCATCATCCAACGGGATCGTGCCAATATCGTTGTGCAAGGCGGCTGGCGGATCAAACAGCGTATTGCCAGCAGCATCCACATGCAAAGGTCGTCCTGATTTGACAATCAGATCAACCGCATTCTGGATCACGGTCAGGGTTTTCAGACCCAAAAAGTCAAACTTGACCAATCCCGCCTGTTCGACCCATTTCATGTTAAACTGGGTTGCCGGCATGTCGGAACGGGGGTCTTGATACAGCGGCACCAGCTCGTCCAAGGGCCGGTCACTAATCACAACACCGGCGGCGTGGGTGGATGCGTTGCGCAGCAATCCTTCAACCTGTTGAGCATATGTCAGCAGGCGGTCCACGACCTCTTCGTTCTTGGCCTCTTCACGCAAACGCGGCTCGTCCGCCAACGCCTTTTCGATGCTGACAGGCTTAACGCCCTCAACAGGGATCATCTTGGAAAGACGGTCGACCTGCCCATAAGGCATCTGCAAAACACGACCGACATCGCGCACAGCGGCCTTCGACAACAGCGCACCAAACGTGATGATCTGACCCACCCTGTCGCGGCCATATTTGTCTTGCACATAGCGGATCACCTCTTCACGGCGATCCATGCAAAAATCGATATCGAAATCGGGCATCGACACACGCTCAGGGTTCAAGAACCGCTCGAACAACAGCGAATATCGCAGCGGATCAAGATCGGTGATCAGCAGCGCATAAGCCACCAGCGACCCCGCACCAGACCCACGACCTGGCCCCACAGGAATACGCTCGTCTTTCGCGTATTTGATGAAATCGGCAACGATCAGGAAATACCCGGGGAAGCCCATGCCTTCAATAATATCCAGCTCGAAATCCAACCGCGCCTGATATTCGTCCAGCGTCACAGCATGCGGGATTACGGCCAGACGGTGCTGCAAACCTTCATTGGCCTGCCTGCGCAATTCGACAATCTCGTCATCAGCAAACTTGGGCAAAATCGGATCGCGCTTGTACGTCTTGAACCCGCACCTCTTGGCAATCTCAACCGTATTTTCAATCGCCTCTGGCAAATCGGCAAACAGCGCGATCATTTCCTGCGGGGACTTAAAGTAGTGTTGCGGCGTCAACCGGCGGCGGGGCTCTTGTTGATCAACATAAGCCCCCTCGGAAATGCAAATCAGCGCATCATGCGCCTCGTACAATCCCATCTTCGGGAAATACACATCGTTGGTGGCGACCAAAGGCAGGCCCTTGGCATAGGCCATCTCAATGAAGCCGCGCTCGGACAATTTCTCGGCCTCGGGCAACCCACCGCCGTCAGGATGGCGCTGCATCTCTACATATAGGCGATCAGGAAACGCCGCCGCCAAACCGTCCATCAACGCCTCGGCCTTGGGACGCTGCCCTTGACGCAGCAACCGACCAACAGGACCATCAGGTCCACCCGACAGGCAAATCAGCCCCTCTGAATGCGTAACCAAATCATCCAACGTGACCTGCGGCAGCTGGCCACCCTGATCCAGATACAGACAAGAGTTCAGCTTCATCAGGTTCATATATCCGGCCTCGGACTGCGCGAGCAGCACAATGGGCGCGGGATCTTCGGGGCGTTTGCCGGGATCAGGCGTCGTATAGCCCAGATCAACCTGACACCCGACGATGGGCTGAATGCCATGCTTGGCGGCGGTCTCGGAAAATTCCAGCGCGCAGAACATGTTGTTCACATCCGTCACCGCGACAGCAGGCATGCCCATTTTCGCCGCCATTTCAGGCAGCTTTTTGACATGAACAGCGCCCTGCAACAGGGAATATTCGGTGTGTACACGCAGATGGATGAATCGGGGATTATTGGCCATGGCCCAACCTACCTGCCTTGTGCGCAGGAGCAAGCATCTTTGACGGATTGACGACCATTCGACGGTTACCCATAACGCTTAGTATGCGCGAAATGACATCCCAGCTAAACGCCTGCTTTTCGGCCATGTCGGATCCAACACGCAGGGCCGTGATCGAGGCATTGGCGCGTGCGCCTGCAACCGTTTCAGCGCTGCACGCACCACACGCGATGGCCTTGCCAACATTCATGCGACACCTTTCAGTGCTCGAATCCTGTGGGCTGATGCGGTCCGAAAAAGTCGGGCGGGTGCGCACATGTTTTATCGAACCAGCGCCACTGCTAGAGGTCCAAGGCTGGATGGAATGGCAACGCATCGTGTTTGAAAAACAGCTCGATACACGCGACCAACTTATGATGCCTTTGGACTACGTTCCAAAATCATAATGGGCGGATATGCGCCCGCCAATCGCATCGCATGATCAGCATTCAGTCCAGAAAACCGCGAATCCGCTGAATATGACCACTGCCTAATCCACGTTAAAATCAGCTACTTACGCCTACATATTCGGCATTATCAGGCATTTTTTGCGAAAACACTTGATTTATAGGATGCGTGGCGCTTTCATAGCCCGACACCTTGGGGGCCATCAGTCTACGTCGCATCGACTGATCGCCAAGCACCCGACAAACATTTGGTACCGCGGCAGGTCTACACTATGAAAGTGACGTTTCTTCTCAATGGGGAAACCGTGGAGGTGGATACACCTGCCACGCAAACCCTGCTGGATTGGCTTCGGGTTGAACGCGGTCTCACGGGCACCAAAGAAGGCTGCAATGAAGGCGACTGCGGGGCTTGTTCCGTCGTTGTAACGGACAAGGATACCAAGCGCGCGCTCAACGCCTGTATCCTGTTCATGCCGCAACTCCACGGTAAAGCAGTGCGGACTGTCGAGGGCATCAGCGCCCCAGACGGCACGCTGCATCCTGTCCAACAGGCCATGGTCGATCACCACGGATCGCAGTGCGGTTTCTGCACACCGGGGTTCATCGCATCGATGGCCGCAGGGCACGCAGATGGGCGCACCGACCACGACAATGTGCTGGCAGGCAACCTGTGCCGCTGCACCGGATATGCGCCAATCATTCGCGGGGCGCAGGCCGCAGCAGTCATGCCCGTCCCCGTTTGGATGAAAGAACCAGCGTTACCGGATAGCCCCGCGCCCTTTGCGCCAGATACCCTTGATGTACTCGCCGCTTGGTATGCCGCCAACCCCGATGCGACCGTGATCGCAGGGGCGACGGATGTTGGGCTTTGGGTCACAAAACAGCTTCGCGCCTTAGACAACGTTGTGTTCCTCAACCGCTGCCGCGACTTGCAGCAGATCACCATGACCGACGATACAATCACCTTTGGCGCAGGTGTGACCATGGTTGATGTGCATACCGTGCTGCGCGACCACCACCCGTCTTACGCCGAAATGGTGCGCCGCTACGGATCTGAACAAGTCCGCTCTGCGGCGACCATCGGCGGAAACATCGCCAATGGCTCGCCTATCGGGGATAATCCGCCAGCGTTGATCGCACTTGGGGCGACACTGCATTTGCGCCACGGCGACGTGACACGCGATACCCCGCTACAAGATTTCTTCGTCGCTTATGGCAAACAAGACCGCGCAGCGGGCGAACTGGTCACAGGGGTCACAATCCCTAAATCCGCGCCCAACCTGCGGGTCTACAAGCTGTCCAAACGGTTTGACCAAGATATCTCCGCTGTTTGCGGCGCGTTCAACATCACCGTGACGGATGGCAAAGTGACCGCAGCAATAATCGCATTTGGCGGCATGGCAGGCACCCCGCAACGCGCCAGCCGCGTCGAAGCCGCATTGGTTGGCCAACCGTGGTCCGACGCAACAGTAAAAGCCGCACTGCCGCTTTTCGCAGATGACTACACGCCGATGTCCGACATGCGGGCCTCTGCTGATTACCGGATGCAAATCGCGCAAAATATGCTGCTCCGCTATTTTGCGGACCTCGCGGGAAATCCCGTCAGCGTTCTGGAGGTACAACCATGAGCGTTGGAAAATCCCTGCCCCATGATACGGGCGCCCTGCATGTCACTGGCACCGCGCGCTACATCGACGATATCCCGTCGCCCGCGAACACACTCCACCTTGCGTTTGGCATGGCCAACTGCGCGGCGGGCACAATCACATCCATGAATTTGGATGCGGTGCGGGCGGCCGACGGCGTGGTTTCGGTGTTCACTGCGGACGATCTTCCGTTTGCCAATGACGTCTCACCGTCGGCGCATGACGAACCATTGCTGTCGACAGGAACAATCCATTACCTCGGCCAACCGCTGTTTATGGTCGTGGCCACCAGCCACCTCGCAGCCCGCAAAGCAGCGCGTCTGGGCAATATCGACGTCGATGAAATCACGCCAATCCTGACAATCGACGAGGCCCTCGCAGCAGACAGCCGCTTTGAAGACGGCCCGCGCATTTGGTCAAAGGGCGACGTCGACGCGGCCTTAAAAGCCGCACCGCACCGCCTGTCCGGCACGATTGAGATGGGCGGCCAAGAGCATTTCTACCTCGAAGGTCAAGCAGCCCTCGCATTGCCGCAAGAAGGCGGCGACATGATCGTGCATTCATCGACCCAACACCCAACCGAAATCCAACATAAAGTCGCCGAAGCATTGGGCGTTCCCATGCACGCAGTCCGTTGCGAGGTCCGCCGTATGGGCGGTGGTTTTGGCGGCAAAGAAAGCCAAGGCAACGCGCTGGCCGTCGGCTGTGCGGTTGCGGCGCGCGCCACGGGCCAGCCTTGCAAAATGCGCTATGACCGCGACGACGATATGATGATCACAGGGAAACGGCACGATTTCCGCATCTCCTATGACATCGGATTTGACGATGACGGTCGACTAACCGGCGTTGACTTCATGCAGCTGACCCGCTGCGGTTGGGCGCTTGATCTGTCGATCCCCGTCGCTGATCGGGCCATGCTGCACGCCGATAATGCGTACCTGCTGCCAACAGCACGGATCACATCGCACCGTTTGAAAACCAACACCCAAAGCGCCACCGCGTATCGCGGCTTTGGTGGCCCCCAAGGCGTGTTGGGTATTGAACGGGTGATGGACCACATCGCGGCTGACTTGGATCTTGACCCAGTGGCCGTGCGGCAAGCGAACTATTACGCCCCCATTGATGGCACCCCAACAACCAAAGATGTTGCAAACCAAGTCAAACCAAACACCACGCCTTACGGGATGGAAATCACCGACTTCATTTTGCACGAGATGACCGAACGGTTGTTGTCAGATGCCAAGTATACTGACCGCAAGGCAGCCGTCGCCGCATTCAACGCGGCCAATCCGGTGCTGAAACGCGGGCTCGGGATCAGTCCGGTCAAATTCGGAATTTCCTTTACGCTAACCC
>CAJXTP010000088.1 GCA_913061335.1 uncultured Loktanella sp. | reverse complement strand
TTGAACAAGTGGGCGGTGCTAAAGCAGGCTTTCCGATCATCGCAGACAGTGACCTGACTGTCGCCAAAGCATTCGATATGTTGCCAGCCGAAGCGTATTTGCCCGATGGGCGTACGCCTGCGGATTCAGCCACCGTGCGGGCGGTGTTTATCGTTGGTCCAGATAAAAAGCTGAAACTGTCGATGACCTACCCGATGACTGTGGGCCGGAATTTTGCCGAAGTCCTGCGTGCCTTGGACGGATTGCAGACATCAACATCGCGCGGCGTGGCAACACCCGCAAACTGGAATGTCGGCGATGACGTGATCATCCCGGCAACATTGTCCGACGACGATGCCCGCGCGAAGTTCGGTGATTTCGAAAAAGTTCTGCCGTACCTGCGCAAAACCAGTCTCAAAGACTAAATCCCTACCGACAAACAAAAGGCCCCTGCAATCGCGGGGGCCTTTTGCGCTTTCACCCGCTAAGATTGTGCTAGGATCATTCATACAATCAAATTTAGGAGCGCCCAATGCTGCGAAATTCTTTACTAGCCGTGATTTTTATAGGTGGACCTGCGTTCGCCGACCCACAAGCAGACGCTGATTACATCGTGAGCCAAATCGTGACGCAAACGCTTTTTGAAGGTGCCATAAAGGCGCAAGCGCCAATGATTACCAGCGCAGTCCAAAATGATCTCAGAGCAATTGGGATCGAATTGCCCGACCCTGACCGCTTCATGGAGCTGTTTATTGCAGAGTTTATCGGGGAATTTACAACCTCGATGCAGGCGCAGACGGGTGAAATTTATCTGGATAAATTTTCAGCCGACGAATTGCATGAAATTGCGAGTTTTTATCGGACGCCTGCAGGGCAGGCAATGATAGATGCCACGCCAGATCTTATGTTGGCTGGTGCACAGCTGGGTGCCAAAGCAGGGCAACAAGCAGGACGGAACGCGGGCAGGCGGCTTGCTGATACAATCGAAGCGGAAGGGTTGATGTTGGTTGAAGATCCGAGTCTGATGCAGAAGCTATTGGATGCTTTGCGCTAAAATTTGCCCCAAATAGTAAAAAAGGCCCCAGCGTTTCCACTGGGGCCTTACTAATTTCAAAAGTCGCGCAAATTACTCTGCGGCTTCTTCTTTTGCTTCAAGACCAGTTGCCTGATCGACGACTTTCATGGACAGGCGTACCTTGCCACGGTCATCAAAGCCCAGCAGCTTAACCCAAACTTCCTGACCTTCTTTGAGAACGTCAGATGGGTGGTTCAGACGCTTGTTCTCAATCTGGGACACGTGGACCAAACCATCGCGCTTACCAAAGAAGTTCACGAATGCGCCGAAATCAACCAGCTTCACAACTGTACCTTTGTAGACTTTGCCTTCTTCTGGCTCGGCTACGATGGAATAGATCATGTCGTATGCGATCTTAATGGCGGCGGCGTCGTTGGATGCCAGCTTGATGATACCTTCGTCGTTGATGTCGACTTTCGCGCCGGACACTTCAACGATTTCACGGATCACTTTACCACCAGAACCGATAACTTCACGGATCTTGTCAGTTGGGATCTGCATGGTTTCGATCTTTGGTGCGTGCACGCCCAGATCGTTGGCACCAGTCAGTGCTTTGCCCATTTCCTCAAGGATGTGCAGACGGCCAGCTTTGGCTTGGTCAAGCGCCTTGGCCATAATATCTTGGGTGATACCCGCGATCTTAATGTCCATCTGCAAGGATGTGATCCCGGCAGCAGTACCTGCAACCTTAAAGTCCATGTCGCCAAGGTGATCTTCGTCACCCAAGATGTCGGACAAAATGGCGTATTCGCCGTCGTCTTCCATCACGAGGCCCATAGCCACACCAGCAACCGCTGATTTGAGCGGAACGCCTGCGTCCATCATGGACAAGGAGCCACCACAAACGGAGGCCATTGAAGACGACCCGTTAGATTCAGTGATCTCTGATACCAAGCGGATTGTGTATGGGAAGTCGGTTGCAGCAGGCAATACAGCCTGAAGCGCACGCCATGCCAGCTTACCGTGGCCGATTTCACGACGACCTGGGCCAGATACACGACCAACTTCACCAACCGAATACGGAGGGAAGTTATAGTGCAGCATGAAGTTAGACTTATACATACCAGTCAGCGCGTCGATCATCTGCTCGTCGTCGCCGGTGCCGAGTGTCGTAACAACAAGGCCCTGAGTTTCACCGCGTGTGAACAATGCAGAACCGTGCGTACGTGGCAGGATGCCAGTCTCGGAAACGATCGGACGGATAGTGTCCAATGCGCGGCCATCGATGCGCTTGCCGTTTTTCACAACGTCGCCACGAAGAACTGCGGACTCAAGACCCTTAAGCGCTGGGCTAAGGTTTTTGTCAGCTTGCTGGTCTTCAGTCAAAGCCGCAACAATTGCGTCCTTCACTGCGTTTACTGCACCAGTACGCTCTTGCTTGTCTGTGATCGCATAAGCGGCACGCATCTGGTCTTCGCCAACGGCTTTTACAGCAGCGGACAGTTCAGAGAAATCAACAGGCTGGAAGTCAAACGGCTCTTTTGCGCAATCTTCGGCAAGATCAATGATCAGGTCGATGACTGGCTGGATGCTGTCGTGGGCGAATTTCACAGCGCCAAGCATTTCTTCTTCAGAAAGCTCGTATGCTTCGGATTCAACCATCATGACGGCGTCTTTTGTGCCGGCTACAACAAGGTCAAGACGCTGCTCTGGCTGGAGGCGCAGGTTGTGCATGTCGTCGATTTCTGGGTTCAGGATGTATTCACCCTCAACGAAACCAACGCGGCAAGCAGCGATTGGGCCACGGAACGGCGCGCCGGAAATTGTCAGCGCAGCAGAAGCCGCAATCATTGCGACCATGTCTGGATCGTTGACCAAGTCGTGTGACAAAACAGTACACATAACAAGGACTTCGTTCTTAAAGCCAGGGACGAACAATGGGCGAATTGGACGGTCAATCAGGCGGGATGTCAGCGTCTCTTTTTCAGTAGGACGTGCTTCGCGCTTGAAAAAGCCACCTGGTACTTTACCGGCAGCGTAATATTTTTCTTGGTAGTGCACTGTCAGGGGGAAGAAATCCTGACCAGGCTTTTGCTTACGTGCAAATGTCACGTTCGCCATAACGCTGGTTTCACCCAGCGTGGCAATCACGGAACCGTCTGCTTGACGGGCGACTTTGCCGGATTCGAGCGAAAGCGTCTCTTCGCCCCACTGCATAGATTTTTTCACGTGGTTAAACATGTATGTTTTCCTTTGGGCCGCAGCCCTTATTTTGCGTAGGGGGCGTATTCCCCCTCATTCCGGTATCTTGCTTGGACGCTGGAATGCGGGCGCCAATCGTTTCAAGATTTTCGGGCCATACAGCAGATTTGCCCATTTGGGAAGAGTAGTGGCGCAACGCCAATTTGTGCGCGTTGGCTAGCCCTGCCGAATCTCGGGGTTAACGCCAACCCAGCTTGGGAAATCTGCGGTATGTTTTGCATATGATCCGCATAAGTTTCGCATATGCCGTTTTGCCGAATTTTGGTGGGTTAAAGCGACGCGCGGTGGGGAATGCGTAGAGGGGGTTAATTTTGGCGGGGCTTCAAGATAATGTCCGCTGTACGGACTTTGTTAGCTTTCGCTTTGGGTGTTACAAGTTCCCCTTTGGTTTAAGAGGCAAATAGTAGCACTGTCGATCAGTTTTGGGTTTCCTTCCAAATTGGAACCATTGAACTCCAAATTCCGTCACCTTTCAGTCGATGGAATACAGCTGCTGCTATGTGGAGCCCGATACTCAGGTAAGCGACCAAAATAGCATTCTCATGGAAGAACATGGCGATTCTCATTCCTGCCCCTTCAGGACTACCTGATGAATAGATTGCACCGATTGCAAGCCCAGAGATCGCCATAGTGGCCAAAGAAAGGTACATCGCAAGATGTCCGGCACGCGCCATAACCTTTAGTCTTGGCGAAGTGCTCGCTGGCAACGCCGTCGGCATTGTGATGCGCATATAGGTGAATCGAACGGCGAGGAGGGCTAAAAATCCCATGGCAAAAACCATTTCAAACCTAAGTAGATCTGGGTCTTGAAGCTGCTCAATGGCATCTAACTGTTTTAGAAGCGCATACACAAAAACGACAATAAATCCCCAGTGAAATACCCTTGCAATCAACCCGTGTTTCCGTGCTTGTTCTTTCGCCGCTTCGCTCATTGTCCACTCCCAAGTTTTTGACCAGCCAACAAATGGCTTAATAATTCAAAAGATCGGGGTAGAAGGCCTAAGTCAAGCAAAACATCACGCCCTGAAATGCCTCAGCTTTGGAAGAGCGCTTAGTCATATCATCTCCGAAGCAGTCGTTCGTATCGCTTGCAGCATTATACATCTGGGCTCGAAGCGGACATTGAGCCCATTCGCATGTCACACGCAGATTGGGCTTTTGCGCGCAATACAGCTGAGGCCTTTTCGCGCTTGGTAAAATCTAAATTTTCTTGCGCAAGGTTGGAATTTTCAGCCCAGCCTCGGATGACGCAATCAAAATGCCAAGTCTTTTTAGTTGGGTTTCTTGTTTCTTGGCGCTCATGACCCACCAGATTGAATCTCGTCTGTAGGATGGGGCTAAGTTGGTTAGGAATTGCCACGCTGGTTGGTTTGCCTTGATTTGCGCCTCGAATTCGCTGGAAAGCGGCACGTTTCGGTCGTCGGAGGTATAGCCTTTTGTGTCGGAGCGGTTGTGATAGACGTGCAGCCCCGCTGGTTTCATCAGGCCAAGCGGGATGAGGTCTTGGACCTTGTTGACGTTCACAGCGCTCCAGACGCTGTTAATTTTACGCGGGGTAAAACGGATTTTATAGCTCTGATCGTCGATGGTTTTTCGGATGCCGTCGATCCAGCCAAAGCAAAGCGCGACATCGACTGACGACGACCACGTCAGGCTTGCGCGCCCCGTGCTTTTGCGGAAATAGCCCACCCAAAGTTCGCTAGCGTCAGCATGGTTTTCCAGCCAATCGGTGAACTCTTGTTGGTTGGTGAAGAAAACCACCTCATCCATCGTTTAAGCCTCCATACGTATTTGAGCGGCGGGCGGTTCGGTGTCTTTGGTGTCACTTTACACGCTCCGGCCAAGCCAGTTAGTAATATAGACTAAAGAAGATTGCATCGAGAAACTAAATTGGAGAGCAAAGATGAAAGTACCGCAGGTCGTTATAGTGGCCGTTCTGGTGTTTTTGGCGGTTTCGTCGGGTGTCACCAAGATTATGTTGATGCCGCAGGACGTGATGTTCTTTGGTCAATATGGTTTCACAAATTCGCTGCTTGTTGCCTTTGGTGCGGTGCAGGTGGTTGGCGGTTTGATGATGATTTTCGTCAAGACACGGGTGATTGGCGCAAGTGCTGTGGCGGTTACGTTTGTGATTTCGGCCGGAGTTCTGATTTCAGCAGGAAGCGTCGGCCCAACAATTGCGACGGTCGTGGCGTTGGTGTTTCTTAGTTTGACGATCCGGCGGACGTTGGCGGCCCAACGGGCTGAATCCTAGCGCCGTTTTATACCGTCGCGGGGTTTTGCCTAAAGACCAAGCACATCCATCATGTCGTATTCACCGGGGGTTTTGTCTTGGCCCCAGAGTGCGGCCTTGAGCGCGCCGCGTGCAAATACGGCCCTGTCGGTGGCCCGGTGTCGCAGTGTGATCTGTTCGCCCATCGCCGCAAATAGCACGTCATGATCGCCCACAATGTCGCCGCCACGGATTGCGGTGAACCCGATATCGCCGCGTTTGCGCGCGCCTGTTATGCCGTCGCGTCCGCTGTCGCGCACATCAACAAGGGCAACTCCGCGACCGGCTGCGGCTGCTTGTCCCAGCATCAGGGCTGTCCCTGACGGCGCGTCTACTTTTTGGTTGTGATGCGCCTCGATCACTTCGATATCGAAATCTGCGTCGAGTGCTGCGGCGACTTTTTCGGTCAGTTTCACAAGCAGGTTCACGCCCAGCGACATGTTCCCCGCCCGCACGATAACCGCGTGGCGCGCGGCGGCGTTGATCGCCTGCAGGTCGTCGTCAGACAGTCCGGTGGTGCCGATCACATGCACGGCGCGTGCTTGGGCAGCGAGCCCAGCAAAAGCGACGGTGGCCGCAGGTGCGGTGAAGTCGATGATGGCTTGGGCTTTTGCGAAGACTTCGAGCGCGTCGTCGGTGACGGTGACCCCGATTGCGGCCCCGCCCATTGCTTCACCCACATCGCGCCCCACCCAAGGGTGACCCGTGCGTTCCAACACGCCAACAAGGTTGCAGCGATCAGACGCCGTGACCTGATTGATCAACATCTGCCCCATCCGGCCAGAGCCGCCAGTGATCACGATACCGGGTGTGTTGGTCATGGGGTGTCTCCTGTCTGTGCTTTGGCAGCGGTATAGGCGGTTTGGCGAAGCGGGGGAATAGGTGAGTATTTAGGAAAAAGCGAGGTGGTCGCTAAGCGCAGTCTTCAACCACCCAGTTGCGTGCGCATAGCTTGATAAACAACGGCTGTGGCTACGTTTGCCAAATTAAGTGACCGAACAAGTGGATTACGCATCGGCAAATTAAATATGCGGTCTTCTAAGCCGTCCAAAATCGCAAGCGGGAGACCTTTGGATTCACAGCCGAATATAAGATAATCATCGTTTTGATAATCGGGCGCGTAAAAGCTTTGTTCACCGTTTTCCTCAAAGAAGTGCAGGCTTTCGCGCGGTGGTTTTCGTATGTCTAGAAAGCTTTGCCAAGTGTCGTATTCGCTGAGATGAACATGCTTCCAGTAGTCGGTTCCGGCCCGTCGTAC
This sequence comes from uncultured Loktanella sp., assembly GCA_913061335.1. Taxonomy (GTDB): domain Bacteria; phylum Pseudomonadota; class Alphaproteobacteria; order Rhodobacterales; family Rhodobacteraceae; genus Yoonia. The sequence goes on along the minus strand of CAJXTP010000088.1, from coordinate 3,842 downwards.
TGATTTTTCGTCAAGCGAAAACCCGTAGGGTTTGATCAGGATCAGTTCCAGATTTAGCGCCACGCAGGTCCGCCCAATCGCCCCAGTATTCCACGGGATTTCAGGGGTCACTAAAACAATTTTCATATGCGGATCAGGCAGAGGTGTGTTGGTCATTGGTGGCTCTCCTGCCTATGATTTTGCAGCGGTATAGGCGGTTTGGCGAAGCGGGGGAATAGGTGAGTATTGAGGAAAAAGCGAGGCGGGGGGTCCCGCTATAGTTTGCTGGATGTGTGTCACGCCGTCGTTAACGTCTGCGGGCCTAACGCGGTGGCAGGCCACGCATTGGGTTGATCATTGTTCCTTTGACGAGGCTAGTTAATATCGCGGGCACGGGCGGGACTTTGCTAAGCGGTCCCAAAACGTAGTCGCGTAGAATTGGCAATATGCGGCTGTTTGACTGATACATTGGTGTGAACGCCCAGCTCATTGTTTGATATGTGTTTGTATGTAGTCGGCGGGATTTTGCGTATTTTGGCAGTGCTTGGTCCAGTGGCAATATCGCGAGGCATTTCAGCAATGCGGCTGCATCGAGTAACGCCATATTCGCGCCTTGCCCCAACTGCGGGCTGGCACGGTGCGCGGCATCGCCAATATGGACGATCCGATCGCCGTAAGGTTTCTGTAAGCTGCCGTGCGTATAGACTGCAGATGTCATTTGATCGTGATGTGTAATTTGATCTGCAAATGGCGCTAACGCTGGCCAAAGATCGATTGCCTGAGCGCGCCACTGGTCAATTGGCCTATTACGCCAGGTTTCGATTTGGCCGCGCGGCAATGACCAGAACATCGCGGCCTTGCGTTTTGTTGCATTGGGGAGTGTCCCGATCGGCAAAATCCCGATCATATGTGATGCGCGCCGATACCGTTGTTGCAAGCAATCATACTGTAGGGCGCAGGTGTCAGGCCAATCTACGGTGCCCCAAATCGCGCCGTAAGGTAATGGTTTTGCTATCAAACTACTGAGCGGTGAACCTGTTCCCATTGTGTCGATGACTAAGTCAAACGGCCCAGCAGAGGCCCCATTGTCAAAGGATAAAAACCGTCCTTGGTCATTTGTGTGCGTGGAAATCACCCGGTGCTGCCCGGTGACTGCGATCCCGTCCGCTTTTGCGACGTCCATTAATGCACCAAACAAGCTGGCGCGATGAATGCCTAAACCAAAGTTTGCGCCGCCTTTCGGGCCATAGGACACGTCGAGAACCGTGCGTTGGCTTTTGGCTTCACGGCCAATCATGTAAAACCCCTTGGCGCCTTTTGCCAACGCGCCATCTGCCGCACCCAACTGTTCCAAGACGCGCAAACCAACAGGTTGAATGACCAACCCTGACCCGACAGGTTCTGGCGACAAAAACTGATCAAAAAGTGTCACGTCAAAGCCAGCTTGGCGCGCAAAAATCGCTGCCGCAAGGCCGCCTATTCCACAGCCACAAATCGCAATTTTCATCAGGTACCCTCGGCTGTTTTAAGGATTATAATGTGGTCAACGGTTTCGGCAAGCGGCCAAATTGCCGCCAATTCAAAGGTGGCCCATTTTTGAAAACCCATGCTTGGCAAAATCCCCTGAACCGCTTACATGCACCTCATGGCTAAAAATACATCACGCGACGGGCGCGCGCCCACACAACGTATGCTCAAGGTCGGTGAGATGATCCGCCGTGACTTATCGTCGATCCTGCAACGCGGCGAGGTCCATGACCCAGAGCTGTCAAAGTTCATGATTACCGTGGGCGAGGTGCGCATGTCGCCTGATCTGCGCATTGCCACCGTCTTTATCCTGCCGCTTGGCGGCAACCAAAAGGAAGAGGCGTTGTCGGCTGTGCGTCGCAACCGCTATGAGATCCGTCATTTGGTCGTCAAGGGTGGCTCGATGAAGCACGCTCCTGAGCTGCGGTTCGAGATCGACGGCACGTTTGATCAGATGGACGCCACTGCCGCCTTGCTGGCCGAGGGTCATGTAAAGCAGGATTTGGACGATTGATCCGCTGGGCTGTTTTGGCCCTGTTTTGGGCCAGTTCAGCTGCCGCAGTCACCTGCGAAGATATAGACAGTGCGGGCAACAGGTATACTGTTTGCAGTGTCGACGCTGCGGTCGAGGACTTGCGCCTGTTCTTGCGTGACGGCGACGGTCATATCCTAGGCAACTTTCGCAATATTGATGATACATTAGGTGACGCTCGACTGGCGTTTGCGATGAACGCTGGCATGTACCATGACGACCGCGCTCCTGTTGGGTATTTCGTGCAAGACGGTGTGCAGGCTATGCGCGTTGTCCCGAATGCGGGACCCGGTAATTTTGGGTTGCTGCCGAACGGTGTGTTTTGTGTGAATGACACGGATGCGCAGGTGTATGAGACGCTGCGGTTTGTGGATGAGGCACCGGTTTGCCGTGACGCCACGCAGTCCGGTCCGATGCTGGTGATTGACGGCGCGTTGCACCCTCGATTTTTGCCTGATGGTACATCCAAGTATATTCGCAATGGTGTCGGCACCAGCGCTGATGGGTCCATCGCGATGTTTGTCATTTCAAATGATGTTGTGAATTTCCACGCGTTTGGTGTGTTTTTTCGCGATGTTTTGCGCGTGCCGAATGCGCTGTATTTCGATGGCAAGGTGTCGCGGTTGCATGCGCCGAGCCTTGGTCGATCCGATCCGGGTTTCCGCCTTGGCCCCATTGTTGGGGTCGTCGAGTAGTTGACGCACAGACCTAGGCCCGCTAGCAGGCCAATCTGATATACAAATAGGGTGACACATGGGACGCAGACGCAAGGGACGCGACATTTCTGGCTGGGTGATCGTGGATAAGCCTGCGGGCATCACATCGACTGCTGTCGTTAACAAGGTTCGCTGGGCGCTTGACGCTAAGAAGGCGGGCCATGCGGGTACGCTTGATCCCGAAGCCACAGGCGTGTTGGCGATTGCGCTGGGCGAGGCCACTAAGACGGTTCCCTACATTACAGATGCGTTGAAGTGTTACACGTTTACCGTTCGTTTGGGTCTGGCCACGAATACTGATGATGCCGAGGGTGAAGTGATATCCACGTCGGATACCCGCCCGACCGATGATCAGATCAAAGAGGCGCTCAGCCCATTTGTCGGTGACATCCGGCAGGTTCCCCCACAGTTTTCCGCCGTCAAAGTTGACGGTGTGCGCGCCTACAAAAAGGCCCGCGACGGCGAAGAGATGGATCTGGCTGCTCGTGACCTTTGGGTCGAGGAATTGCTGTTGGTTGATCGCCCTGACGCGGATCATGTCGTGCTCGAGATGACATGTGGGAAAGGTGGCTATGTGCGCTCAATCGCGCGCGATTTGGGTGCGGCACTTGGGTGCTATGGTCATGTGCTGAAACTGCGCCGCACGTGGTCGGGACCGTTTGATGCCATCGATGGGATCACGTTGGACCGCGTTCAGGAATTGGCCAAGACGCCTGAATTGGATGCGTTTATTCAGCCGTTGGAGCTTGGGTTGGTTGATCTGGAAAAGGTCAGCTGTCCGGCGTCGAGCCTTGTGAAGCTGCGCAACGGCAATGCGGCACCCGTGATTGCCAGTGGTTTGGATTATGACCAAGAAGTCTGGGCGAGCCATGATGGCGTCGCCGTCGCTGTCGGGAATTACCGGAGTGGTGAGCTACATCCGTCGCGCGTGTTTGTACCAGCGCAGATGGGTTAAAACCCATCCTACGAGTGCCGCGGGTACTGACATGTGTAGGATGGGTTTTAACCCATCATCCCTTTGCGTAGGGTCCGCGTATGATCACACGCCACCACGACACGCTTTTGTCCCGTTCCACTGCGGTCTATTC
>CAJXTP010000087.1 GCA_913061335.1 uncultured Loktanella sp. | reverse complement strand
GTCAAGGATAGGGTAAGAAGTTTTCTGGACATCGGGGTCTCCATGTGATTGTATAACATTACATATCAATTAGACGAAATGTAATAACATGACAAGCGAGTCGAACAAGATAAACGTCGCAACCGGCCCATTGGGGTTTGCGCAACATGATCATCGCACATGTGTGAGCGGGGGTCTTGCCGCAGCCGAGGCCCGTTGTGCGGCTGAAGGTCTTCGCTTTACGCCTGTGCGGCGCAAGGTGCTCGAGATATTGCTGCAAGATCACCGTGCGCTCGGCGCTTATATGATTTTGGACCGGCTACGCGAAGACGGGTTTGGGTCGCAGCCACCTGTCGCGTATCGCGCGTTGGATTTTCTTGTCGCAAATGGATTGGCCCATAAGATCGAACGTCTGAACGCCTTCATTGCCTGCGTTCACCCCAGCCAATCCCACACACCAGCATTTATGATCTGCCGCTTGTGCGATGCGGTCGCCGAGGCCCAATCCTCCCCCGCGCGAGGTGCGTTAGGCGATGCAGCACGCGCCACTGGCTTCCGGATCGAGCGCACTGTCGTTGAGGCCGAAGGGGTCTGCCCATCTTGTGTTGACAAGGCTGACGCATGAGCCTTGTTCAAGTTGAAGACCTGAGCGTTCGCTATGGCGCAAGGACGGTGTTGTCGCGTGTGTCTTTGCGCGTCGAACCCGGTGAGATTGTCACAATTGTTGGCCCGAACGGGTCAGGTAAAACCAGCCTGCTGCGCGCGATTATAGGTGCGGTCAAGCCGTTCCAAGGCCGCGTCGTTCGAGGCAGCGGCGTGAAAATTGGATACGTCCCGCAAAAGTTGCATGTTGACGAAACTTTGCCAATCACAGTTTCAAGGTTCTTGAAATTGCCGCGCGGCGTCGCAGTTGCAGACATCGATCATGCGCTGGCGCAAGCCGGCGTGCCTGACTTAGCGAAGGCGCAACTCTCAAAGCTCTCGGGCGGTCAATTCCAGCGGGTCTTACTTGCCCGCGCCTTGATCGGAAAACCTGATCTGCTGCTCTTGGACGAAGCTACACAGGGGCTTGACCAACGCGGTTCAGCATCCTTTTACCAACAGATTGAAACTGTACGGCAAAACACGGGATGCGCGGTTCTGATGATCAGTCACGAATTGCACGTCGTGATGAGCGCTTCTGACCGCGTCATCTGCCTTAATGGTCATGTTTGCTGTGAAGGGACACCGGCGGTGGTCGCATCTGCTCCCGAATATAGGGCATTGTTTGGGTCCGGCACGGGCGGCGCACTGGCACTTTACCGGCATGAACACGATCACGGCCATGACCATGGTGATCATAATCACGACCATTCAGAGGCTGCAGAATAATGCTTGATGATTTTATGGTGCGTGCCGCTCTGGCGGGAATTGGCGTGGCCTTTGCTGCCGCACCTTTGGGATGTTTTGTGGTCTGGCGACGTATGGCCTATTTCGGGGACGCCACGGCGCACGCCGCGATCCTTGGCGTTGCCCTATCGTTGGCATTCTCGATGTCGATTTTCGTGGGCACCATGACTGTGGCCTTGCTCATGGCGCTGGTCGTCAACGTGTTGTCTGGTCGGGGCTATGCGATGGACACACTGCTAGGTGTTCTTGCACATTCCGCGCTTGCTTTCGGGCTTGTCGCCGTGTCTTTCATCTCAGGCGTGCGGATCGACCTGATGGCTTATCTCTTCGGTGATATTCTGGCCGTTTCGCGCGTGGACCTTTCGGTCATCTGGGGCGGTGCTGCAGTTGTGGTCGCGCTGATCGGCTGGCGCTGGTCGGCCCTGCTGACCTCAACATTGAACGAAGATCTGGCTTACGCCAGCGGGATCAACCCGAAACGCGAACAACTGGTGCTGACGATTGCGTTGGCCATTACGGTTGCGGTCGCGATCAAAGTCGTGGGAGTCCTGCTTATTGCCGCCATGCTGATAATACCGGCAGCCGCCGCACGCCCTTTGTCTCGAACGCCCGAAGGCATGGCCGTCGCCGCTGGTCTGATCGGGATGCTGTCCGCCATTATCGGGCTGCGCGCGGCGTATGTGTTTGATACGCCTGCAGGCCCCTCCATTGTGTGCGTCGCGGCGGTTACGTTTCTCGCAACCAGCGTTCTCAGGGGGTTCAGACACGAGCGGTAAGGCGGCGTTATATCGTCCGGTAGATTTCTTGATGGCGTCGAGCTTAGGGATCATTTTGTCTCGCAAGCCGTAAGTTGACGGTTTAACCGTCGTAATGCCGTGCGGCAGATGGCCGGCCTCACTGCCGCATAACAGCATGGACAACAATTGCTTCAGCTGCATTTTCTATTCTGCGTTCGTAAGCAGTGGAAAAACCGAGCTTAAAGGATAGGATCACCTCTGCCATAGGTCCCATATCTCTGATTTTTGCTCATCTGTGAAAAACACTCGGCAACGATACTTCATAGGGTTCACTCAATCTTTCCAAAAAGAGTAGAGTGTTGCGTCGACCAGTTGAAACCGCCGCCAAAATAAGAGATTGTCCAAAATCGCGAAGCAAATTTATCGAGCGAAGTGACCTGCAATCTAATTCAAAGTAGGCCTAACGATCACCGAGAAATCTAGACTGAAACCTCTTTCAGGCGCGGTAAGGCTCGATGAAGTCTGCGGACAATGCATAGGAAATGTCAGCGAGCTGTGTAGACATAGACGCCGTTCCAAACATACCTACAACCGTGACCGCTTCAAACAAGCCGGAATTTTCGTAGGGCTTCGATGTTGTAACGAACACCAATTGGTTTGCAGGTGGCGGTGGAACGTGAACGCAGGCGCCGACATAGGGCACAAGGATGAATGCGGTGACGCCCGTGCCCGAATAATCGATCGGCACAATGAACCCCGGCAGGCTGACGACCAACCCGTTCCAGTCCGTGCGCACGCCATTTGATTGCGGTTGTTCGCTGAACAACCCGTCCGTTTCATCGTGGCCAAACAACCCTTGCATTGATGGCGGGATAGATGTTTCCCCATCAGAGACCAGATCGCGCCAATTCAGATCGATGATGTCTTCGGCGAGTGCTGCGCGCGGCAAACAGGCCAGCGCCCCTAATCCGGCTAAAAGCGCGCGGCGATTTGGCGGCAAGATCACCATACGTAGACCTCCATGAATTCCGCTTCCATAACGTAGCCCGTTTCCGCCACGTCCGTTGTTTGCAATTCATGCTGCATCCGTCCGGTAACCCAAACGGCGTCCCATAAATTATCAGACGGCCACGGCGTGATCGCGTTTACAAACACCAATTGATTGGGCGGCGGCGGCGGCGTATGAAGGCACGCCCCTACATAGGGCACCAAAACGAAACTAGACACGCCTGCCGTCGTCTGATCAATCGGGATAATGAAACCCGGCATCTTGATGTAGGCCCCGTCCAGCGCGGGATTCAGTTTGGCCGCATTCGCATCAAACTGAGGAAGCCAAAGGTCATTGCGTTCGTCCATCACGCCTTCGCCGATAATTTCAGAATAGGGCACACCAGGCGGAATCAGATCGTCCCATGTAATTTCAGTTGGCGCATTGGCAAATGCGGCCTGCGGAAGCGCTGCACTGGCGGCTGCTAGAGTCAATAGTTTGCGGCGTGTTACAGTCATTGGAAAACTCCTACGGCCCTAAATTCGCACCATCATACCATCAGCAAGGGACATTCGGTAAGCCCTGATTGCGGGAACCATGCTCACAATCGCGCCAGCGAGGATCACAGTGATCAGAACCCAGACCTCACGCAGCGTTGGCGGATCAATGGGAATCCACAACCCGAACGCGCTGTCGATCAGCGGTTGAGCCACGTAAAGGCCCAGATACAGCAGGATCAGGCCAAGCAGTGCCCCAATCGCCGCCATTACAGCTGCCTCCAGCACCAACATTGCGAAAATCACACGCGGACGCGCGCCCATGGCCCGAAAGATTGCCATTTCGCGGCGCCTTTCATTCAGGCTGGAAAAGATTGTCGCCATCATGCCAATTAACGCTGTCACGATCACCATGCCGGACACGGCGATCAGGGCGGTTTCGGCGATGCCGACAATTTGCCAAAGTTCTTGCAACGCGACGCCGGGCAGAATGGCGAGCAGTGGTTCTTCAACGTAATCATTGATGCTGCGTTGCAGGCCGAACACTTGCAGCCGTCCCTTGACGCCCACCAGCGCCGCCGTGATGGCTGCTGGTTGTAACTCCATCTGGCGGATCGCATCGGCAGGGGTAGACTGGCCGGGAATTTGCGCGCCGCTGCGCCAATCCACGTGGATTGCCTCGATCGCCTCAAGGCTTACTATGACCGTCCGATCAACAGGCGTCCCGGTCTTTTCCAAGATGCCAGAAATGCGAAAGGGTTGGTCTTCGTGCTCGCTGAACGACGCCAGCCCGTGCGCCACAACAATCGGATCGCCGACGTTATAGCCAAGCGTTTCAGCGACATCCGCTCCGATGGTCGCATCGAACAAATCGTCCATGACTTCACCGTCACTCACAGCAAGCGATTGACCGGACCGGTATTTGTAACGCTGGAAAAATTCACTCGTTGTGCCCATGACGCGAAACTGGCGATGACTGTCACCCAGCGAAATCGGCACGATCCAATCCACAGCGTCACGGGCCGCGATGTCTTGATAGCTTTCCCACGTCATATTGTTTGTCGCATTGCCGATGCGGAACACGGAATAGAGCAGCAGTTGCACGGACCCCGTCCGCGCCCCGACAATCAAATCGGTGCCTGATATCGTGTCGGCAAAGCTGGCCTTGGCCCCCGTCCGTACCTTTTCAACACCCAGAAAAAGCATAACTGAAAGCGCAATCGCCAGAACTGTCATCGCAACCGTGAGGGCGCGGGCAAGCAGGGATCCGAGGGCCAAACGTAATATCATGCGATCCCTCGCGTTGTTTTAGCGATGTCCGCAATCTGGATCACGCGATCAAACTGGTCCGCCAGTCGCGCGTCATGGCTTACCATCAATACGGTGGTTGTGTGTGCGCGGGACTGTGCGAACAGCACATCAAGAAATGCCACTTGTGTCGCCGCATCTAAGGACGATGTCGGCTCATCCGCGACGATAAGGGGCGGTGTGCCGATCAACGCACGGGCGGCAGCGACCCGTTGTTGTTGCCCGACACTTAGCGTTCCTGACCGTGCACCCAACAAATCATGGGGCAACCCAAGGTCACTACACAGACGGTCCGCCTCATCTACAGGCGATGCCACCCGCTTGGCGCGATCAGGCGCAAACCGCAGCGGCAGCAGGATATTGTCCTGCACGCTGGCAAACGGCAGCAAGTTGAATTGCTGGAAAATCAATCCGATCTGCTCGGCGCGAAACCTGTCGCGCTTGCCGGATGACAGTGATGAAATGTCCGTTCCTGCGACACGCACTACGCCACTCTGTGCAACGACTGTGCCGCAGATTAAAGACAGCAGTGTTGATTTTCCCGACCCGCTTTCGCCCAGCAACAAGACCGTTTCGCCTTGCGCCAGTGCCATGTGGGGAACTTGCAATTCAAACGACGCCCGCCCCGGCCAGCGGTAACGGACATCGTTCAGTTCAAGGACTGGCACTTCAAGGACGGGGGCGAGATTGGTCACGGATCAACCAGACTAGTTTACTGTGCTAAGGTCGAGCATCGGTGCGTCACGTTCAACCTCGAAAGCCGTCGCGCCTTGATCGGATATCACCTGAACCTCAACCTCAAGCGCGTTGGGGAAAGCTGTAAAATAAGCGAAGGATATTTCGCTCAGGGCGGTAATGTCGCCGCACTCCAACAGGTATTCGGAGTGGAATTCTGTATGGCCAGCTTCCTCGACGTGATCCTCGCCTTCGTGGTCATCATGATCTTCGTCCCCGTCTTCATGATTGTCATGCTCATCTTCGCTTTCCAGTTCGGCGCGCGCATCGACAACGATACATTTCGCGGCATCAGGAACTACGAAAAGGTCGAGCGGTTGTGCCAAAATCAGAAGCGCAGCATCAACCGATGCGATGTCTCCGTCACTTTCAGCGCCGTATTCAAACCCGACGATATCCGCACCGGGGGCGTGTAATTCCATCGCTACTTGCGATCCGTCGATTGCGATATCAAGCTGGCCAACGCCGTGTTCGTGGCTGTCCAATTGCCGCGTTTCCTGGGCAAATGCAGGTGATGCAGCAAGCGTGGACAGCGCGAGGAGAGACAAAAGTTTCATGGGAATTTCCTGATTATAAAAATGAGAAGAGGTCAGGCAGTGCATCCGTTACACAGCCCGTGCATTTCAACGATGTGGCGCGTCGCCGTGAATTTGGATCTGGCAGAGATGGCGGACAGCCCGGCGAACAACGGCGTTCCGTCATGTTCCTCAACAGCTCCGCAGTCCTCACAGATCGCCAACACTGGAACCGCCGCATGGTGATCACACCTACACGGCACGAAAGACTTGATAGATTCGAGTTTGTGCGCCCGCCCTTGGTCCGTTAGCGCAGAAAGGGCGCGGTAGACGGTCGGGGCCGCAAGGTCGGGCTCGTCGCGCTTCATTTCATCTAGGATCGCATAAGCTGTCATTGGTTTGTCATGACCGTTCAGAACGCTCAAAACATCCGATTGCCGCACTGCCGCTTGTTTGCGCATTTGGGTTGTCCTTCTGAGATGATGGTCACTTGTTATTTTATAAAGTAACAAACTAAATGACAAGTGGCAATTTGTCTAGCGACGATGCAGCAGTGTAAAGCGGTACTTCAAAGCTTCTCCTACGGGCTGGAAAATGATATTTTAAATGAACAATCGAACGGTCACTTTGCCCACGATATGATCATTGGTGTTCCCAAGTTCGCTGCAACTTGCATAAATGACCGGTTTCAACGCCGCCCTGCAGCACTGTGAGTGGCGCAATTGCGGCATTTGTCGTGCTGCGAGCGCCCGCAGCAAAATTTTAGCACTTCCGCAATGGGCTCAGACCTGCCGTTCACGCTCTTAAGCCACCCGCGTCACCAGCGCCGCTCTCTGCACCCCATCCGCATCAAAGTTCTCAGGGTCCAGCCACGCCGCAAACCCTGCTTTAACCTGCGCCCACTCACTATCCAAAATCGAAAACCACGCCGTGTCGCGGTTGCGGCCTTTGTACATGGTCGCTTGGCGGAACACGCCTTCGGCGGTGAACCCATACCGACCAGCCGCGCGTTTGGACGGCGCATTCAAATTATCGCATTTCCATTCATACCGCCGATACCCCAGATCATCCATCGCGTGGGCCATCATCAGATACATCGCTTCTGTCGCAACACGGGTCTTTTGCAATAACGGCGACATCGCAATAAACCCGACCTCAATCGATCCCACCTTGGGATCAATCCGCAGATAGCTTGCAAAACCTTCGGCGCGGCCCGTCGCCTTGTTGATGATCGCGTAAAACAGCGGGTCCGTGCTGACCGCAGCCCCTGCCAAAAAGCTATCAAACACCGCGCGCTCAGTGAACGGGCCATTGGGCATATACGTCCACATTGCACCACTGGGATCGGTCGCAAACGCGGCAAACAGATCATCGCCGTGGGCGGCAGGATCAAGGCGCACAACGGCCGCATACTGTCCTGTCAGCGGCGACTGATCGGGGCGCGCACGCGGCGTCCATTTGGGCACATCGGCCCCAATCGGTTGGCCATGTTCATTGATGCGCTGTGTCATATCGGGCGTCCTTTGGTTCACAAATTGTGGCTTATGCAAAACTTATGCAAAACTTATACGAAACATACAGGCCAAAAACCTGATCTAGGCAATTGAGCAACGCCTGCGCGGCCAAGCCCAGCACCACTGGTAAGCGGCAACTCAAGCCGATAGAACCAGTGTATTAGATTTGAAAAGTGAACGTTATGGCCAGTAAGATCAAGCCGCAGCCCGGCATCATGGATATCGAGTTGTATGTTGGCGGCGCTTCCACATTGGACGGCGTGTCCAACGTGCTGAAACTGTCATCAAACGAAAACCCAATGGGCCCATCGCCCGCCGCAAAAGACGCGTTTAGCCGTGCTGTGCACGAGCTTCACCGCTATCCAAGCACCGATCACGCAGGCCTGCGAACCGCCATTGGTGAGGTCTGGAAACTGGACCCTGATCGGGTGATTTGTGGTGTTGGATCAGACGAGATTTTGCACCTTATGTGCCAGGCATTCGCGGGTCCGGGCGACGAAGTGATCCACACCGAACACGGCTTTGCGCTCTACCGGATTTCGACGCTGGCAGCGGGCGCGACCCCCGTTGAGGTGCCCGAGCACGACCGCTTGGTCGACGTTGATGCGATCCTTGCAGCGGCCAATAAAAAGACGAAGCTGGTGTTCATCGCGAACCCCGCCAATCCGACCGGAACATTCCTTGGAAACAAGGACATAGCACGACTTGCTAAGGGGCTGCCTAAGCAGTGTATCCTTGTGCTTGATGGCGCTTATGCCGAATTTGTTGAAGGCTATGATGCTGGTCTGGCGCTGATTGAGGGCCGCGATAACGTCGTTATGACGCGCACATTTTCTAAGATATACGGGCTTGGCGGCATGCGTGTTGGATGGGGGTATGGCCCTAAAAACATCATTGATGTGCTCAACCGTATTCGCGGGCCGTTTAACATGTCGTCGCCCGCTTTGGCCGCCGCAGAGGCCGCCGTGCGTGACACTGCCTATTTCGAAAAATGCCGGTCTGAAAATGCCCGTTGGCGTGATTGGTTGTCCACGGCGCTGGCCGAATTGGGCGTGCCATCTGATACGACGACAGCCAACTTTATCCTTGCCCGTTTTGGGTCCGAAGACGAGGCACTGGCCTGCAATGAGCAGCTAAAATCCGCCGGAATTATCGTGCGCCACCCCAAGAACTATGGCTTCCCGCATTGCCTGCGTATTACTGTCGGCGACGAAAGCGCATGCCGCCGAATTGTGCATGCCATCGGTCAGTTTAAAGGGCTGCGCGAATGACAAAAGTTTACGACCGCGTCGCACTCATCGGCCTCGGCCTGATTGCATCTTCAATGTTCCACGCGATCAAACGCGCCGGCTTGGCCGCGGAAGTCGTCGGCTATGCACGGTCCGAAGCCACACGCAAAATCGCCCGCGACATTGGCCTCTGCGACCAGATTTACAACAGCGCCGCTGAGGCCGTAAAAGACGCCGATTTGGTAGTGCTTTGTGTGCCGGTCGGCGCCATGGATAGCGTTGCGCAAGACATCGCACCTTACCTGAAGGCAGGGGCAGTGGTCAGCGATGTAGGGTCCGTTAAGCGCGCCGTCATCGACGCAGTTGCCCCGCATCTCCCTGATAACGTTCACTTTGTGCCTGCACACCCATTGGCTGGGACCGAACACTCGGGGCCGACATCTGGCTTTGCTGAATTGTTTGATGATCGCTGGTGCATCATTGTACCAGACCTGTGCGACGACGATGCGGTTGTGGCGAAACTGACAGCGCTGTGGCGCGGCATGGGGTCCAATGTTGATAAAATGGACGCTGATCACCACGATCTGGTTTTGGCCGTCACCAGTCATACGCCGCACCTGATCGCCTATACAATGGTCGGTGTGGCTGATGATCTGCGCCGCGTGACTGATAGCGAAGTGATCAAATATTCCGCCGCAGGTTTTCGTGATTTCACACGCATCGCGGCCTCTGATCCGACCATGTGGCGCGATGTATTTTTGAACAACAAAGAGGCTACGCTCGAAGTTTTGGGTCGCTTTACAGAAGAACTGTTCATGTTGCAGCGCGCCATCCGCGAAGGCGATGGTGATCATCTGCATGATTACTTTACCCGCACGCGGTCGATTCGCCGGTCGATCATCGAGGCCGGACAAGACACCGATGCCCCGAACTTTGGCCGGAAACCGGCCGCAAAATCGTGATCCGCTGGCTCGCGATTTTCTTGGCGTTGATCTGCGCTGATATGGTCGTGGCTGAAGCGACACGTCCCGTCGCAAGGGGTGAAGCACCGCTCGGACCCCAGATACGCCCACAATTGCGCCCATATGAGCGGCCAGATTTGGCACGGGGAGCAAATACCCGTGCGATCTACCGTGCTGAACAAAACCTGTTTGCGTTTAGCCCGACTGCGATTGCGTCGTCTTTGCGCCCAGTTCGCCGCCCTGCTGCGATTGAACAAGCCGCCCAAGCAGCGCGCTTGGCACGTCTGCGCGGACAAATCTGCGGTGATCCCAACATTCAGGGCGAAGCGATTGGCCGCATTTCTGGCCGTGGGGCGTGCGGCGTCGAAAACGCCGTGCGCATCAAATCGGTTGCAGGTGTTCGCTTGTCGCCCCAGCCGACAGTTGATTGTCGCACAGCAACAGCGCTGAAACGTTGGGTCGTGAATGGTGCAAAGCCTGCCGTAGGGAGCGAAGGCGGCGGCATCGCGTCGCTGCGTGTCGTGTCACATTACGCCTGCCGAAACCGAAATTCCGCGTCGACGGGGCGGTTGTCTGAACATGCCTTTGGTCATGCGATTGATATTGCCGGGATCAAACTGAATTCGGGCCGCGAGATCACGGTTCTGCGCGATTGGAACGCCAACGGAGATGGGGCACGTTTGCGCGCGATGTGGCGGGCGGCTTGTGGGCCGTTTGGGACCGTGCTTGGGCCAGATGCCAACCGATTTCACGCAGATCACTTTCACTTTGACACTGCCCGTTACCGCAGCGGGTCTTATTGCCGCTAAGCAGGTCAAAGAACCACAGCCATGTCTTGTTTGTAGGAAAATGCCTGTTTATAAGC
>CAJXTP010000086.1 GCA_913061335.1 uncultured Loktanella sp. | reverse complement strand
ATGTGTATAAGAGACAGGACGCATCCCAAATATCGACTCGGTCGGCTATTTTTCGTTTGGCGAGCATTGAAGCCAGTTCTGCGCGGGGGCCGTGCAAAATCGCGCGAGCCTGCGGTTGACTGGCCAAAAACATAGAAAGGCCCGCGACAACAGTCGCAGGCCCTTTATCGCCGCCCATAGCGTCGACGGATATAATATGTGCGGTGTTCGCCGCGATGTCCGTCTGTGCTTGGGTCATGTTCTTAACGTACAGCTTATGCTGCGTCGTCGTCCAGTTCCACGTCGGCGGATGCGATCACTTCGCGTGTGGCGTAGTGATTGCAAGACGGGCAAATGTGGTGTGGGCGCTTAAGCTCACCACAGTTGTCACATTCGTTTGGATTCGCTGCAACAAGCGAGTCGTGTGAACGACGGTTGTTACGACGGGATTTGGATACTTTGTTCTGCTGGACGGCCATGTCTCAACCCTATGATAAAAGGGCCGTTTTGGCCCGTGTGTTTCAGTCTTTGGGGCGTCCTAAGCGATTGGGACAGCCTTGTCGAGACTGGATGTATTAGAGGTCGGAACATACTGCTAATTTGTAGCAGCGCAACCCCTTACGACGACATGTGTTAATTGGTACCTTCACCCTTATTTTGCAGGGCATCGCGCAGTGCGCCAAGACCTGCAAAAGGCTTTGCATCATCGTCTGTCATTGGCGTTAATTCTTTGTCTGTATAGACTGCTTCGCCCAAGTCAGCGCCATCTTTGCGCGGATATGACGGCATAGCGAGCGATAACGCCTCGATCATCACCGCCGCAGCGTCCACCGATTGGGTCAACGGTTCGGTGTTTTCATCAGCGGTCATTTCGACCTCTTCCTCGTCGGGGTCTTCAAAATTGGCGATATACCGCCGCTCGACAGATTCTTCGATGCGGGTGGTGACTGGAACAAGAGAGACAACGCAGGTCTGCACAACTGTCGCGCCAATTTTGGCAGATAATGCCCAGTCGGTGCGCCCTTGGGGGGTGAATTCACCAATAAAGCGCAGTTTTTTGACGCCCAAGATGCCCAAATGCGTAGCAATCGCTGCACAAGTGGCCGCATCGGGCTGCAGTTCAAAGCTGGTGTTGTTCTTATTCGACAGATCGCCAAGGCGCATCGGATGGGTAGGCAATTCAGCCAATGGTGCTTCCATTCTTGAATTAGGGGGCTTGCATGATGTAGAGGGGATAAAAGGCATGAGCCACCAAAGCAAGGGGCAGTCCCAATGGGCAGCAAGGCATTTACAACCGCGCGACGGATGACAGCAGTGGCCGCATTGGCTGCAGCGATCGCCTGCACCCCAATTATCCGCAATCACGGCTATATGCCGCCAGCCGAGGATCTATCGTTGATCGCGGTTGGTGTTGATACCCGCGAATCCGTGACTGCCACGGTGGGTCCGCCAACTTCAGGCGGCGTGCTTGATCAAAGTGCGTTCTACTATGTGTCCAGCAAGTTCCGGCATTTTGGCGCGATGGCCCCTGTCGAAACCGAACGCCAAGTGCTTGCCATCAGCTTTGATGACGCGGGTGTTGTGCGCAATATCGAACGGTTTGGCCTGCAAGACGGCAATGTTATCGTGTTGTCGCGCCGCGTCACTGACAACGGTGTGCGCGACAGTACCTTCATTCGCCAGCTGCTCGGCAGCATTGGCCGCGTGAACGCTGGCGATTTCTTGGGCGAAGGCTAAGCTTCTTCAGGCGCGAACGTCAGGGCAACGCCGTTGATGCAATACCGAAGACCGGTGGGCGCAGGCCCATCGGGAAACACATGCCCCAAGTGCCCATCACACCCGTTACAATGCACCTCTGTGCGTTTCATGAAAAACTTGCGGTCGACTCTTTCGCCGACCAATTCGTCATTCACTGGTGCATAGAATGAAGGCCAGCCTGTGCCGCTTTCAAATTTGGTGGCTTGTTCAAACAACGGTGCCCCGCAACCGACGCACATGAAGGTACCTGCGTCCTTTGGGAAATCGTCGTGCGTTCCAGCCCGTTCAGTGCCATGTTCGCGCATGATTTTGAATGCCTCGGTGGAAAGCTGCGCCTGCCACTCGTCTTTTGATTTGATGATTTTATCCACGGTTTGTTTCCCCTTTGCGCGTTTGTCTCGTTAATGTAGGGCGCAAGCGACCATTCGCCAAGATGAGGGATGATGACAGTTTTGCGAGCCACCGCCCCAATCTTGTGCCGTATGGCCATGTCGCCAGACGACGTCGCTGCATGTCAAGCGCTGCGGCATGCTTGCTTTCATGGTGGCACAGGGCTGGACGCTGATCAATTTGATGCGTTTTCGAACCATGTGATGGTTGAGCGGGACGGCGTTTTGGTCTGCACGTTGCGTCTGCGGGTCTTGCCTGATGGCGTGGATTTTTCGGGTACATATACAGACGGATTCTATGACTTTGGCCCGCTTGCTGGTACGACGCTTGAGGTTGGTCGGTTTTGCGTCGCACAGGGCGCATTTTCTTTGGATGTGATGCGCTTGGCGTGGGCCGCGATTACCCAGCATGTTGATGCCCATGATATCGCCCATTTGTTTGGCTGTGCGAGCTTTGCAGGGACTGATCCTGCGGCCTACGCTGATGCATTTGGCGCGCTGCAAGCCAAGCATTTGGGGCACATGAAGATCACACCAAAAGCCGCTGATAATAAAAAGCTTTCTGACATCAGTGAAGCCGATCATGATCCGCATCGTGCCCTGCAACAAATGCCGCCGTTGTTGCGATCTTACCTTGGAATGGGTGGCTATGTGAGCGATCATCTGGTCGTTGACCACACGCTTGGCACGCTGCATGTTTTCACCGGTTTGGAGATTGCGGCAATCCCTGCTGCACGGGTTCGGTCTTTGCGCGCACTCGCCGCACAAACACAAGGCTTGCACATGGGGCCACTGCGCACTACCTGACGCGCATGGCACGCACACCCTTACTCCAGCTCTCCGACATCGGCCTTACTTTTGGCGGTGATCCTGTATTCGACAACCTGTCTTTGGTGATCCAACCGGGCGACCGCGTCGCGCTGGTCGGGCGCAACGGATCAGGCAAGTCCACCTTGATGAAGGTCATGGCCGGATTGATCGAGGCCGACAGTGGCACAAGCGTTGCTGCGACTGGTGTCAGCGTCGGCTACATGGAACAAGACCCCACAATGGAAGGGTTCGACACGCTTGGCGCCTATGCCGCTAGCGGTTTGCCCGAAGAAGAAGCCTACCGCGTTGATATGGTCGCCGAAGGGTTGAAGTTCGACCCAATGAGCGACCCAAAAACCGCATCCGGTGGGGAACGTCGCCGTGCCGCCTTGGCCAAACTGATGGCCGAAGCCCCTGAATTGATGTTGCTCGATGAGCCGACAAACCATTTGGATATTGAGGCGATTGCCTGGCTCGAGACCGAGCTGAAATCGACCCGCGCCGCCTTTGTTCTGATCAGCCACGACCGTGCATTCCTGCGCAACCTGACCCGTGCGACCCTGTGGATCGACCGCAGTGAAGTCCGCCGTGCCGAAGAGGGTTTCGACGGTTTTGAGGAATGGCGCGATAAGCTGTGGGAAGAAGAAGACCAACAGCGTCACAAGCTAAACCGCAAGATCAAGGCCGAGGCCCGTTGGGCTGTTGAGGGCATTTCTGCGCGGCGCAAACGTAACCAAGGACGTGTTCGTGCCTTGGCCGATTTGCGCGCTGAAAAATCTGGCCAGATTAAGCGGCAGGGCACTGCAGCCATGGCGTTTGACGGCGGATCAACGTCGGGCAAAAAGGTGATCGAGGCGACTGGCTTGACCAAATCCTTTGACGGCAAACAGATTGTCAGCGGTTTTGACCTGACTGTGAACCGCGGCGATCGTATTGCGTTTGTTGGGCCTAACGGCGTCGGAAAAACAACTGTTCTCAATATGTTGCTTGGTAAGATTGAACCTGATGCGGGTATCGTTAAGCTTGGTACTAACCTAGATATCGCCGTGTTCGATCAGGCCCGCGCTGCGCTGGACCCGAATATGACGCTGTGGGAAAACCTTGCGTCCGATCCGGTGCTTGGTGTGTCTGGAAAGTCCGATCAGATCATGGTGCGCGGCAATCCCAAACACGTCGTTGGATACCTGAAAGAATTTCTATTTGACGAAGCCCAAGCCCGTGCGCCTGTTCGCTCATTGTCTGGTGGCGAAAAAGCCCGCCTGCTACTTGCCCGCCTGATGGCGCGCGAAAGCAATGTGCTGGTGTTGGACGAACCGACCAACGATTTGGATATTGAAACGCTTGATCTTCTTCAAGATATCCTTGGCGAATATGACGGCACGGTTATGCTTGTCAGCCACGACCGTGATTTTCTTGACCGGGTGGTGACAACGACCATCGCGATGGAAGGCAACGGCCAAGTCGTGGCCTATGCTGGTGGATGGACAGATTACCGCCAACAGCGGTCTGATACGATGCCAAACGCCCCTAAATCAGTTGGCAAGCAGATGTCCAAGGGCGGCAAGCAATCGGGCACAGTGGCCCGCAAGACCGCATTGTCGTTCACTCAAAAACACCGTTTGGACGAGTTGCCGACGGTTATGGAAAAGCTGAACGCTGAGATCGCCAAGCTTGAGGTGCTGTTATCGGACCCAGAGTTGTTCACAAAACAGCTCGCTAAGTTTGAAAAAGCGACTGATGCATTGGTCGCGCGCCAGACAGCGTTGCAAGACGCAGAAGAAGAATGGCTTTTGTTGGAAGAAAAGGCCGGATCATAATCGATCCGGCCCTCATTCTTTTAGTGAACCCGATGGGCTTAGCCGTCGAAATCAACCACTTCCATCAAACGTAGTGCGGCAGGGCGGTTCGCGGCCAAATCTGTGAGCAGTACATCATCCGCAGTGAATTCACCCCAGCTTGCGACGACATCAGACACAGGCGCGCCTTCTAAGACTGGGTATTCGCTGTTCAACTCGGCATAAATGCCTTGGGCTGCTGGTGACACGAGGAATTCCATCAACTGCAATGCTTCTTCGCGGTTTGGCGCCGCTTTGGTCATTGCCACGCCCGATACGTTCACATGTGTGCCGCCATCTTCAAATGTTGGGAATACAATCCGCACGGAATTGGCCCATTCGGTCTGTTCTTCATCAGCTAGCATTTTGCCCATGTAATAGGTGTTTCCAAGGCTGATATCGCATTCGCCAGCCCAGATCGCCTTCACTTGCGCACGGTCATTGCCTTCGGGTTTGCGCGCAAGGTTGGATTTCACACCAGCAGCCCAAGCGGTTGCACCTTCTTCGCCAGCATGCGCGATCACGGCGGATGTCAGTGCGAGGTTATAGTTGTGTAGACCTGAACGGGTGCAAATGCGGCCTTCCCATTTGGCCGACGCGAGCTCTTCATATGTCGTGACTTCGCCGTCGGCAACGCGGTCGCGGCTTGCATAGATGATGCGCGCGCGCGTTGTTAGACCAAACCAAAGGTTATCGGGGCTGCGCAGGTTCGCAGGCACGTTTGCGGCTAGAACATCGTTCACAACTGGTTGGATCACATCCGCATCCACAATCTGTTGTAGGTTCGCAATATCAACCGTCATCACCAGATCTGCAGGCGAGCGTTTGCCTTCGGCCTTAAGCCGTTCAACCAATCCGTCGTCTACAAACGCTAAGTTCACAACGATACCTGTTTGCGCAGTAAACGCATCCATCACAGGGGCGATCAAATCGGGTTGGCGGGTGGTGTAAATGTTGACGTCCGCCACGGCAGGGCCCGCGATTGCGGCGCAAGTGGTAGCGAATAGAATACTGCGAAGGGTCATGTTGTAGGTCCATTTGGTTAGCGTTTCAGTGCTACGGTCATAACCCGACTCTTTTTGTCAGGTCAATACATGAATATTTTAGTCGGGTTTATTTTTCAGCCAATTTGACCTGATCCCAAAGCGCATCCATTTCGGCCAAATCGCTTTGCATTGGTGTCTTTCCTTTTACTTCAAGTGCGGCCTCTACTGCATTGAAACGGCGTATAAATTTTGCATTTGTACCACGCACCGCTTCCTCCGGATCAACGCCAAGATGCCGCGCAAGGTTGGCCATTACAAACATCAAATCACCAAATTCTTCTGTGACTTCTTTGTGTGTTAGTGTGTCGCGCGCCTCGATCAACTCGCCCGCTTCTTCGATAATTTTATCCAAAACATACGACGTATCGGGCCAATCAAAGCCCACGCGGGCGGCCCGCTTTTGCAGCTTTACCGCGCGGGTCAACGCCGGAAGTCCTTGTGCCACACCGTCCAATGTCCGTGATGTGGTGCCGCGTTCGCTTGCCTTGATTGCCTCCCAATCAGCGGTTTGTTGTTCGGCCGACTTTTCACGTGATTCGTCACCAAATACATGCGGGTGACGGGCAACCATTTTGTCAGCGATAGATTTAGTGACGCTTTCAAACGTGAAATGCCCGGCCTCTTCGCCCATGGCTGTGTGATAGACAGTTTGCAGCAATAAATCGCCCAATTCGCCTTCTAGGTCGCCCCAATCCTTGCGTGCAATCGCATCCGCGACCTCATAGGCTTCTTCAATTGTGTAGGGCGCGATACTGTCAAAATCCTGCTCGATATCCCATGGGCAGCCCGTTTCAGGGTCCCGCAGTCGGCGCATGATCTCTAAAAGGCGCGGCATGCCGCCATTTGGGTCGTGGATTAACGTATCTGCCATTGCGCGGCCCCTTAGATTGTATTCAACTCATACTATAATTCAGAACGCAGGAGCGCCAGCAATGCCCGTCATCAACCGGATCGCCGATTACACACCAGATATGACGGCATGGCGGCGCCATCTGCACACAATTCCAGAGTTGATGTTCGAATGCCACCAGACAGCCGCATTTGTGGTTGAACGATTGCGCGAGTTTGGCATCACTGAAATCCACGAAGGGATCGCCACAACCGGCATTGTTGCCATCATCGAAGGGCAGGGTGACGGCCCCACGATTGGCCTGCGTGCCGACATGGATGCGCTGCCAATGCAGGAAGAAACGGGCCTGCCTTATGCCTCCACCGTTGATGGCATGATGCACGCCTGTGGGCATGATGGGCATACCACCATGTTGCTAGGGGCTGCGCGGTACTTGGCTGAAACCCGTAATTTCAAAGGCCGCGTTGCGCTGATTTTTCAACCAGCCGAGGAAGGTGGCGGTGGTGGAGAGGTCATGGTTAAAGAAGGCATCTTGGATACTTTTGATATCAAAGAGGTTTATGCATTGCATAACGCACCAGGTGTTGAGGTCGGGCATTTTTATACTACGCCTGGACCAATTATGGCCGCGGCTGATAGTTTTGACATTCATATTACAGGCGAGGGCGGCCACGGCGCGATGCCGCACGCCACCGCAGACCCGATTATGGCGGCTGTTGGGATCGCAAATGCGATTCAGACGATTGTGAGTCGGAACAACTATTCCCAAGACAACCTTGTGGTATCGATCACGCAAATTCACACAGGGTCCGCTGACAACATTGTGCCGGAAAAGGCCTATATGAACGGCACTGTCCGTACCTTTGATCGTGCGGTGCAGGGCATGGTTTTAGCGCGGCTAGAGGCGATCGTGGCGGGCCAAGCGGCTGCTTATGGCGTTGAGGCATATATGGATTACCAAGTCGGCTATCCGGCCACAATCAATGATGCTGGTCGGACGGAATTTGCTGCAGAAATCGCTCGTGAAATCGCAGGCGATGCAGGTGTGAATGCTAATGCGGGCCCGGAAATGGGCGCGGAGGATTTCGCCTATCTGCTAGAAAAACGGCCGGGGTCATATTTGTTCGTTGGCAATGGCGACACAGCTGGCTTGCACCATCCCGAATATGATTTTGACGATGAAACTGCCGCTGCGGGTGCGTCATTTTTTGCCAAACTTATTGAACGGGCTTTGCCACTTTAAGGAACTAAATCATGAGCTTAGAAGACGCAAAGACGCAAATTGATCTGGCATTCACGCGCAAAGACAGGCGCGGTTTGGCCTTTGAAAATGCCTTTAGCGGGGCCACGTCATTTATGCGGCGAGCCTATTCTAAAGATATCTCAAGCGCTGATCTGGTTGTGACGGGCATCCCGTTTGATCAAGCAGTGACGCACCGCCCTGGTACACGATTTGGCCCACGTGCAATCCGCGAGGCGTCGACATTGCAGCCCTATGATCCGCCCTATGGTTGGGACGGGTTTGATCCGTTGTCCGAATTCGAGATAGTAGATTATGGCGATATGGCGTTCGATTATGCAAACGTTGCAGGCGTGCCTGATCTGGTGGAAAAGCACATAAAAACCGTTATTTTCCAAGGGCCTGCGACAGTTACTTTAGGTGGTGATCACTTTATCACGCTGCCGATTTTGCGTGCATACGCTGAAAAATTTGGGCCGTTGTCGGTCATTCAATTTGATGCCCATTCAGACCTATGGGCCGATGATGACATGAGCCGGATCGACCATGGTACGTTTATGTATAAAGCCGTTAGGCTGGGGCTGGTTGATGTCGCGCGGTCTGTGCAAGTCGGGATACGGACTGAATGTGATGATTATCTGGGGATGCCCTATATTGATGCGCGGACTGTGCATGAAAAAGGCGCGGCTTATGTCACTGAAAAGGTGAAAGAAATCGTAGGGGATGCGCCGACTTACGTGACCTTTGACATTGATGCGTTGGATCCTGCGTTTGCTCCTGGTACGGGCACGCCGGTTTGGGGTGGTTTGGCGAGTTGGCAGGCCGCTGCAATCCTGCGGGATTTGGCTGGGATCAATATGGTTGGGGGCGACATTGTCGAGGTGTCACCGCCCTATGATGCCACGGGCGCGACGGCAATTGCGGGTGCCCATATCGCGATGGAGCTTTGCTGTTTAGCGCTCTGGAATAAAAGGAAATAACTATGCCAGTCATGCCAATTAGTGGAAACGATCTTGCCCGTTTTTCAGGACTTCAAACATTCATGCGCTTGCCCGAAGCAAGCAGTGCTGAGGGGCTGAACGTGGGCTTTATCGGGGTGCCGATGGATATTGGCACAAGCTGGCGATCTGGGACGCGGATGGGGCCGAAACAATTGCGCG
Organism: uncultured Loktanella sp.; assembly: GCA_913061335.1. GTDB lineage: Bacteria > Pseudomonadota > Alphaproteobacteria > Rhodobacterales > Rhodobacteraceae > Yoonia. The sequence continues at coordinate 1,801 of CAJXTP010000086.1, read as the reverse complement.
AACAGTCGGCTATGATCCGACCTTATAATATTCAAACTGGGGCGGCTCCTTTTGATGCTTTGCATTGCGCCGATCTGGGTGATGTGCCGATAAATACGTTTAGTTTGAGCGATAGTATTCGTTTGATTACAAAGACTTATGACGCACATTTAAAGCATGATTTCACGCCGATGGGGTTGGGTGGTGATCATACGATGACGTTGCCGATTTTGCGTTCAATTGCCAAGAAACATGGGCCCGTTGCTTTGGTGCATGTTGATGCCCATGCGGACGTGAACGATGAGATGTTTGGAGAGCGTGAAACCCACGGCACGGTGTTCCGCCGCGCCTATGAGGAAGGGTTGATCGTGGCTGATAAAGTCCACCAGATCGGGCTGCGTGGCACGGGGTATACTGCGGATGATTTCACAGAGGCTGCGGGCTGGGGTTTCAACCAATATTTGGCACCTAGTTTATGGCATAAGTCATTGTCACCATTGGCAAAAGACATCCGAGAACAGATCGGCGAAACCCCGACATATATCACCTATGATATCGACAGTTTGGACCCAAGTTTTGCCCCTGGAACGGGCACGCCTGAGATCGGCGGATTGACCACAATGCAGGCGATGGAATTGATCCGTGGCTTGCGCGGATTGAACATTGTCGGCTGCGACTTGGTCGAGGTTTCACCGCCCTATGACCCCAGCGGAAACACCGCATTAACAGGCGCAAATTTGATGTTTGAGCTGCTTTCGATCCTGCCTGGGGTGCCGTACCGTTAGGGGTATGTTTTGCATAAGTTTCGTATAAGTTTTGCATAAGTTAAAAATGGGGCGGTGAGAGACGTGAATATGAGATTTTTGGTCATTGCTGTGACCCTCGTGGTCATGCTTGGATTTTACATCCGCCGCGCGCCAGTGGCGCCGATTTTGACAGTGCCTACGGTTGATGCCGACATTGCTGGCGGCTTTACCGCCGTGCGGGAATTTTCTGGTGACGCCGCTGCGCTGCGCGCTCGGATTGCCGAGATTGCTTTGGCGACGCCGCGCACGCAACACCTGCGCGATGACCCGCTGCAATTTGTGACCCGCAGCCGTGTCGTCGGCTTTCCTGATGTGACGGCGGTCGCCATTCAGGATGGCGTGCTGACCATGTATGCGCATCAAGTTTACGGGTGGTCCGACGGCGGCGTCAACAAAGCCCGCGTTTTGGATTGGTTGGACCGTTTAGGTCCGCTTTGACAGCTTGACCGTATGTTGGTTTTCGCGCACTGCTTGACCTATGATTGCCCAAGATAAAATTGCCCAAATTATAGATCGGTTTCAGTTCCTAGAGGCCAAGATGGCCGAAGGTGTGTCCGGCGGCGAGATCGCTGCATTGGGCCGTGAATACGCCGAATTGCGCCCCGTTGTGGAAACGGTGACCGCCTATCAGGATTTGATTGATCAGATCGCGGAGGCAGAAGAGATGCTGCGCGACCCTGAGATGCGCGAATTGGCTGAAATGGAACTGCCGGATCTTAAGATCGCGGTTGCTGCGTCGGAACACGACGTTCAGCTTGCGTTATTACCCAAGGATGCCGCTGATGGCCGTCCTGCGTTGTTGGAGATACGCCCCGGAACTGGCGGTGACGAGGCTGGGCTGTTTGCTGCTGATTTGCTGCGCATGTACCAGCGCTATGCTGACAAGCAGGGTTGGAAATTCGAGATTCTTGAAGAAAGCCTGTCCGAGCTTGGTGGCGTCAAAGAAGTTATCGCCCGTATTGTTGGTGATGGTGTGTTTGCCCGCATGAAATACGAATCAGGTGTTCACCGTGTGC
>CAJXTP010000085.1 GCA_913061335.1 uncultured Loktanella sp. | reverse complement strand
TAGGCTTACCGACACCCTATCGATAACAGAAAGGCCGCGTCCGAAAGGAGGCGGCCTTTTTTGTTAAAGCCACCCAGAGTAGCCAACTAAGATGAGGCATTGGCCTAACCAATAGCAGAACCATAAAAGGCCCGCGGTTACGCGGCGACTTCGGCGGGATTGAATGTCGCCAAACAGGTCAAATGCCAACAAAATATCTGAAAATATAAATAGAAGCGCACCGATTATGGCCCAAATATACGGGCTGCTCAGAGGTTGAAAGAGCGCTACAGCGCCTAATAGTATTGAAACCAAAACGTAAACGAATACCGGTACCTTGAGCGATCCAAATTGATGATAAAGTCTCTGATAGAGCCATGCGCCGATCAAAATGATCAGCGTAATCGGCGCTACGGGCCAGACGCCGACAGATACGTTGAAACCAACCGCGCCCGACGTTGTGAACAAAGCAATGTAACTAAGATGTCCAATGAGAAAGGCAGCGAGCCCAATGAGAAAGTTGCGATCGCCTTCTCTGGACAAGGCAACATCGCCTAGCGCGCCGAAAAGTAATGCCGCCGTTAAAGCCGGATGCATGTCGCCAACGATTGACAGCAATCCCAGCGAGAGAACCGGCACGGCCTTCAATACTGTTTTGGTCCAACTCGTTGGTCGAAATGTAAAAGACAGGCCATAGATCAGGCTCGTCAGCAGGCTAATAGTGGACAAAATGGCAGTCATTTTTTGGCTCTCCTTGAATTTGTCGTCGTGGTAAGCTTTGCTCAATGTGACTTTGGCACTTGCCTAAATGGGTGCTAATTCGCCACTTGCAAAACCTCATTGAGCAACCGCTTTAACCCATCGCGCGCTGTTTCATCTAGCTTTCCCACAACCTCGCCTTCAAACCGCGCAAACACCACGCGGCCCGTTGTAAACGGCAGCGGCAGCATCATGTTGTCCCAGCTGCCCAAAATCCAGTGCCGCTTCACCGAAAACGCATAGCCGTACACTGGCCTTTTCATCACCCGCGCCCATTCCAGCGGGGCATCTTTGATTGCACGCGCTGGTCCAAGCGGCCCGTCGCCAGTCATCCCAATGCTCACCCCATCGCGGACCCGTTTTAGCACCACGCGTGACGCCGCGAGGTTGGACATTTTGTTGGACATCTCCATTGGTTGCAGTCCGCGTCTGCGTTGCAGTGCGCCTGATACGCGCCCGACGGGGGAAGCGTCATAGAGGCTTGACAGGGGGGCTGCCTCGACCGGCCAGTGGATTGGGCCCATCAGTGACCGCCCGTGCCACATCAAAAGCAGCACAGGGCCGTCTGCGAGGTCGAACTTTAGCCTGTCCAACCCAACATACTCCCACCGTGTGGTCCGTTGACACAGCGACAAGTAGCTGCCCGCGAGGGTTGCCAAAAGCCATGCCAGAAAACGGGAATGTTCGATGTGGTGGCGAAATGTCATATGCGCGGCCCTTGTTGCCCTGCTTGTTTCGACATTTCTGCACCCGAATACAAGGTTGTGCTGCAATCGCTCTTGATCCCCGTGACAGATCGGGCTAATTGATCCGCGGTCTTAGGGGTGTAGCTCAGTTGGTAGAGCGACGGTCTCCAAAACCGTAGGTCTGGAGTTCGAGCCTCCACGCCCCTGCCAAGACCACATGACGCGCTGTTCTAATAAATGGAACCTAATCGCCCATGACCACCAACGCCGCATCCTTTCCAAGATCCGTCGTCATGCATATTGGTGCGCATAAAACGGCGACCACCCATTTGCAGCGGTCACTGTTGGCGCAGCAACAGGCGCTGACGAGTGCCGGAATTCAGTATTATGGACCGGCCAATTTGCGCCGCCCAGGTAAAGGTCCCGGCGATATCTTTGGCTTAGACATCTATCACGAGCCCTCCAAGCCTACGCGCAGTCGCGCTGAGCAAGCAGATTTCATGTTCAAAGATGGGCATCGGTTGATCCTGAGCGACGAAAACTTCATTGGCGCGCTGCATGACAAACAAGGCAATATCATTTCGCCGCTTTATCCCAAAGCAGCCAAGCGAATTGCCGCATTGGCCGGTGCTGTGGGTGCTGGCCCCATGGATGTCTGTATCGGGCTACGCAATCCGGCGAGCTTTCTGAAATCCGCGTACAGTCAGGCGTTGATCGGTGGCAAGCCAATTGCGTTTTCAGATTACTTGTCGAAAAATCCGCTAGATCAAATCTATTGGCCGGGCCTTGTGGCGCGTGTGCGGTCTGCAGCAAGTGTTGGCCGCGTGACGGTATGGGCGTATGAAGATTACAAATGGCGGTTCCATAAGATTTGCGGCGCGCTAATGGGTGATCTTGTAAACATGAGAATCCTGCCGATTTCTGATCACGTTCATCGGGGGCTGTCAGAAGCGGCAGTCGCATGTGTTTTGTCCCGGTCGGGCGCCGACGACCCGCGAAGTATGGCGGACGAGGCGCGCAGCACTTATCCAATTAGCGATGAATACCCTGCGTTTGACCCGTTCTCGCCGACTGATAAAGCTGCGTCAGAGGCAGAGTATGCCGCACAGTTGGCCGCGATTGGTAAGATCGACGGTGTCACCATCCTCGGCCCTTGAATTTGGTGTAGCAAAGCCGTATGTGGCAGACTCTGAGCTAAGAGGTATTTGCGCAATGGCTATCGCCAACCCAGTAAAATTTGTGAACGAAGTTCGCGCCGAAGTCGCCAAAGTTGTTTGGCCGACCCGTCGTGAAGTTGTTTTGACCACGATCATGGTGTTCATCATGGCAACCCTGACGGCGATCTTCTTTTCGATTGTCGATATGGGGATCCGGGCGGGCCTAACAACGGTTTTGAGCTACTTCGGTTCTTAAGACTAACATGGGCGATTTACCCGCTACCCCTTGAAAACATTGGGTAGGGGCGGTACTAGCGCCTTGAAATTGGGAAAGGCGTGCGGCGAATCGAGTTGCGCGCCGATTTTTATTTTCCCGAGCGGGCAGTTTAACTGTCTGAATTAATTGGAATTTTGCATCCTGCGGGGTGCTCACGGCGAGGTGTCGAAAGTCATGGCGAAACGTTGGTATTCGGTAAGCGTTCTTTCGAACTTTGAAAAAAAGATCGCTGAGACCATTCGCCAGAAGGCGGAAGAGCAGGGTCTGTCCGAGCAAATCGACGAAGTGTTGGTACCCACCGAAGAGGTGATTGAAGTACGCCGGAACAAGAAAGTGACCGCTGAGCGTCGCTTTATGCCCGGCTACGTTCTGGTCCACATGGAGTTGTCGGATGAAGGGTATCACCTGATTAACTCGATCAACCGCGTCACTGGATTCTTGGGCCCGCAAGGTCGCCCGATGCCGATGCGCGACGCTGAAGTGCAGGCCATCCTTGGCCGTGTCGAAGAAGGCCAAGAAGCACCACGCACGCTGATCAACTTTGAGATCGGTGAAAAGGTTAAGGTCAACGAAGGGCCGTTTGAAGATTTCGACGGCATGGTTGAAGAAGTTGATGAAGAGAACGCGCGCATCAAAGTGTCGGTCTCTATCTTTGGTCGGGCCACACCGGTCGAATTGGAATTCACGCAGGTTACCAAGCAAGGGTAACAGGCGCGTTTCAGACGTGGGAGCTTTGCGGCTAACCACGGCAATCTGCCCTTCGGGGCAATCGTAGGATGGGTTTTAACCCATCGCTGAAAATGAAGGAGAGGCCATCATGGCTAAAAAAGTTGTTGGACAACTGAAACTGCAGGTTCCTGCAGGTGCAGCAAACCCATCCCCACCCGTCGGCCCAGCATTGGGTCAGCGCGGGATCAACATCATGGAATTCTGTAAGGCGTTTAACGCTAAAACACAGGATCTGGAAAGCGGCGCGCCGTGCCCAACCGTGATCACATATTATGCAGACAAATCCTTCACGATCGAAATCAAGACGCCACCAGCGTCCTATTTCATCCTGAAAGCAGCCAAGTTGAAGTCCGGCTCCAAAGAGCCAGGCAAGACAGTTGCAGGGTCTATCTCCGGTAAGCAGGTGCGTGAAATCGCCGAAGCCAAGATGAAGGACCTCAATGCGACGTCCATCGAAGGCGCAATGCTGATCATCGCGGGCTCTGCTCGCTCCATGGGCATCGAGGTTAAGTAATATGGCAAAATTTGGTAAGCGCACAACCGCAGCCCGCGAAGCATTCGCCGGCAAAGTTAACGTCGCCGTCGCTGAAGCTGCGGGTCTTGTAAAAGACAACGCAAAAGCAAAGTTCGACGAAACTGTTGAAATCGCGATGCACCTTGGTGTTGACCCACGCCACGCTGACCAGATGGTCCGCGGCACGGTCAACCTGCCACACGGTACAGGCAAAAACGTTCGCGTTGCTGTCTTTGCACGTGGCGACAAGGCTGACGAAGCAAAAGCAGCTGGTGCAGACATCGTCGGCGCCGAGGACCTGATGGAAATCGTCCAAGGCGGCACAATCGATTTTGATCGTTGCATCGCAACACCTGACATGATGGCCGTTGTTGGTCGCCTTGGTAAGGTACTTGGCCCACGCAACCTGATGCCAAACCCACGTGTTGGTACAGTGACCATGGACGTCAAAGCAGCTGTTGAAGCTGCTAAGGGCGGCCAAGTTCAGTTCAAAGCTGAAAAAGCTGGCGTTGTTCACGCAGGCATCGGCAAAGCATCCTTCACTGCAAAGCAGATCGAAGAAAACATGATCGCTTTTGTTGACGCAGTTAGCAAAGCCCGTCCAGCAGGCGCAAAAGGCACATACATGAAAAAGATCTCTGTATCTTCTTCCATGGGCCCAGGTGTTTCCATCGACGTGGCATCCGCCACAGGCAACAGCTAAATCAGAATAAGTGGGATGGATTAAAACCCATCCTACACAGAATGCGCGGTCCCACAATGGGGCCGTGTGTTGCGAGGGCCAGACGATCGGTTCCTTGTACTGTCCGAGACGGAGGGTGTGGGTTCGCTTGCATAATTCCTTCCTGAGATGGGAAACGAGACCAATTTCCGCGGGTTTAGACCCTCGGGCGATTAAGGCCTCGGGACCCTGAATTGGACCCGAACTGGGCGGCCCTCTTGGGTCACCCGAATTGAGCCGGGGAGAGATCCCCAAATTTGGAGTGAAACTGTGGATAGAGCACAAAAAGAACAGCTGGTCGATGAACTCGGCCAAGTCTTTGAAAGCTCTGGCGTCGTCGTAGTAAGTCGCTACGAAGGTATGACAGTTGCTGAAATGCAGGACCTGCGCGGACAAATGTCCGAAGCTGGTGGGTCCGTACGCGTTGCCAAGAACAAGCTCGCCAAGATCGCCCTAGAGGGCAAGCCATGCGCAAGCATTGCTGAATTCCTCGACGGCATGACCGTGCTCGCCTATTCCGATGACCCTGTCGCTGCTGCGAAGGTCGTCGAAGCATACTCTAAGAAGAACGATAAGCTCGTTATTCTTGGTGGTGCGATGGGTGATATAGCACTGGACGTAGCTGGTGTGAAAGCCGTTGCCGCGATGCCATCACGCGAGGAGCTTATTGCTTCTATCGTTGGTTGTATCGGTGCACCTGCCTCGAACATCGCTGGGGCCATTGGCGCGCCTGCTTCTAACATCGCTGGCGTTCTTTCGACGATCGAAGAGAATGCTGCTGCATAAGCAACCTGAAATACTTTCGTGCCGGTAAATTACCACACGTTGGAACACAAAATTTAGAAATGGAAAAGCAAATGGCTGATCTGAAGAAAATGGCAGAAGACATCGTAGGTCTTACACTGCTCGAAGCACAAGAACTGAAAACCATCCTCAAAGACGAGTATGGCATTGAGCCAGCTGCTGGCGCTGCTGCTGCTGCACCTGCTGCTGCTGCAGAAGCTGAAGAAGAGAAGACTGAATTTGATGTTGTGCTGAAGAACGCTGGCGCATCCAAAATCAACGTCATCAAAGAAGTCCGTAGCCTCACAGGTCTTGGCCTGAAAGAAGCAAAAGACTTGGTTGAAGCCGGTGGCAAAATCAAAGAAGGCATCTCTAAAGCAGAAGCTGAAGAAGTCAAAGCTAAGCTTGAAGGCGTTGGCGCAGAAGTTGAATTGGCTTAAGCCACTTAAACTTTCGGGCCTCAACGGCCTATAAAAACTCGGCTGGGTGCGCAAAATGTGCGCCCAGCCAAACCTGTCTTAGAAGGATGTTTCGCTGCAAACATCCGTCTTGGGTAGGTTTCAATGTCGGGAGGCACCGGTGGGACGGTCGCCACGAATAGACATGAAACCCCCTGTCAAAATGGGTGTTGTTCCGCGGCCCGGGTGGAACAGCAGTCGGTTAGACAAATATAAGGTGACATTACACATGGCTCAGTCCTTCCTCGGTCAGAAACGCCTGCGTAAGTACTACGGAAAAATCCGTGAAGTTCTTGAAATGCCGAACCTCATTGAGGTTCAGAAATCTTCTTATGATCTGTTTCTGCGCTCTGGCGACAGCGACACACCGCTTGACGGCGAAGGCATCAAAGGTGTTTTCCAGTCGGTGTTCCCGATCAAAGATTTCAACGAGACAGCTGTTCTTGAGTTCGTAAAATACGAACTGGAAAAGCCAAAGTATGACGTCGAAGAGTGCATGCAGCGCGACATGACTTACAGCGCCCCGCTGAAGGTCACTCTCCGCCTCATCGTGTTCGATATGGACGAAGATACTGGCGCCAAGTCGGTTAAGGACATCAAAGAACAAGACGTATTCATGGGCGATATGCCTTTGATGACGCCGAACGGCACATTTGTCGTGAACGGCACCGAGCGTGTTATCGTATCCCAGATGCACCGGTCCCCTGGCGTGTTCTTTGACCACGACAAAGGTAAAACCCATTCGTCTGGTAAGCTTTTGTTTGCTTGCCGGATCATTCCTTACCGTGGCTCTTGGCTCGATTTCGAATTCGACGCCAAAGATCTCGTGTTCTGCCGGATTGACCGTCGTCGTAAGCTGCCTGTCACCACGCTGCTTTACGCCCTTGGTTTCGATCAAGAAGGCATCATGGACGCGTATTACAACACCGTCGATTACAATCTTGATAAAAAGGGTCAGGCTTGGACAACCAAGTTCTTCCCAATGCGTGTTCGCGGCACACGCCCGCTCATGGATCTGGTCGATGCAGCAACTGGCGAAGTGATCGCCAAAGCTGGCGAAAAAGTGACGCCACGTTCGGTTAAGAAACTGATTGATGAAGGCAACGTCACCGATTTGTTGGTTCAATTCAACGAAATCGTCGGCAAGTTTGTCGCCAACGACATCATCAACGAAGAAACTGGTGCGATTTACGTCGAAGCCGGTGACGAGTTGACGCTGGAAATGGACAAAGCGGGCGACGTCATTGGCGGCACGCTTATGGATTTGGTTGATGCGGGCATCACATCAATTCCTGTTCTGGACATCGATAACGTCAACGTCGGCGCTTATATGCGCAACACGATGGCGGCAGATAAAAACTTGAACCGCGAAACTGCGCTGATGGATATTTACCGTGTGATGCGCCCAGGCGAGCCACCAACCGTTGATGCAGCGTCTAACCTGTTCGACACATTGTTCTTTGACAGCGAACGTTACGACCTATCTGCTGTTGGTCGCGTTAAGATGAACATGCGTCTTGATCTGGATGCCGAAGACACAATGCGCACCCTGCGCAAAGAAGACATCGTATCTTGTATCAAAGCACTGGTTGAACTGCGCGATGGCCGTGGCGATATCGACGATATTGACCACCTTGGTAACCGTCGTGTGCGTTCTGTTGGCGAATTGATGGAAAACCAGTACCGTGTTGGCCTGCTCCGCATGGAGCGCGCGATCAAGGAACGCATGTCATCTGTCGAAATCGACACAGTGATGCCGCAAGACCTGATCAACGCTAAGCCAGCTGCGGCTGCTGTGCGTGAATTCTTCGGTTCTTCGCAGCTGTCGCAGTTTATGGACCAAACCAACCCGTTGTCAGAAGTCACGCACAAGCGTCGCCTTTCAGCATTGGGCCCAGGTGGTTTGACCCGTGAACGCGCTGGCTTTGAAGTCCGTGACGTTCACCCAACACACTACGGCCGTATGTGTCCAATTGAGACACCGGAAGGACCAAACATTGGTCTGATCAACTCGCTGGCGACTTTTGCCCGCGTGAACAAATACGGCTTCATTGAAACACCATACCGCAAGGTTGTTGATGGCAAAGTGACTGACGACGTTCAGTACATGTCAGCGACCGAAGAAATGCGTCACACTGTGGCGCAGGCCAACGCGAGCATGAACGAAGACGGTTCATTTGGTAACGATCTGGTGTCGACACGTAAAAACGGCGACTACACATTGTCCCCACGCGAAAACGTGGACTTAATCGATGTGTCGCCAAAGCAGCTGGTTTCAGTTGCTGCGTCCTTGATTCCGTTCCTCGAAAACGACGATGCGAACCGAGCCTTGATGGGCTCGAACATGATGCGTCAGGCTGTTCCATTGTTGCAGGCAACTGCACCGCTGGTCGGCACTGGCATCGAAGAAATCGTAGCACGGGATTCCGGTGCGGCGATCATGGCGAAACGTCAGGGTATCATCGACCAAGTTGATGCGCAGCGTATCGTTATTCGCGCCACACACGATCTTGAAATGGGCGACGCAGGCGTAGACATCTACCGCATGCGTAAATTCCAGCGCTCGAACCAGAACACCTGCATCAACCAGCGTCCGCTGGTGAAGGTTGGTGATATTGTTCTTAAGGGCGAAGTTATTGCTGACGGTCCATCCACGGACATCGGTGAATTGGCGCTTGGTAAAAACGTGATCGTCGCGTTTATGCCTTGGAACGGCTATAACTACGAAGATAGTATCCTGATCTCCGAACGCATCACGCGTGACGACGTCTTCACATCGATCCACATCGATGAATTCGAAGTTGCCGCGCGTGACACGAAGCTCGGCCCAGAAGAAATCACCCGCGACATTCCAAACGTCGGCGAGGAAGCATTGCGCAACCTCGACGAAGCAGGGATCGTCTACATTGGTGCCGAAGTTGGCCCAGCGGATATTCTTGTTGGCAAGATCACACCAAAAGGCGAAAGCCCGATGACACCAGAAGAAAAGCTTCTGCGCGCCATCTTTGGTGAAAAAGCATCCGACGTGCGTGACACATCCCTGCGCTTGCCGCCGGGTGACTTTGGTACAGTCGTAGAAGTACGCGTCTTTAACCGCCACGGCGTGGAAAAAGACGAACGTGCTTTGCAGATTGAGCGTGAAGAAGTTGAACGCCTGTCGCGTGACCGTGACGATGAAATGGTCATCCTTGACCGCAACATCTATGCGCGTCTTAAGTCCACAATCTTGGGCAAGATCGCTGTTAAGGGTCCAAAAGGGTTCAAATCGAACTCTGAAATCACCGAAGAAGCACTGGCAGAAATGTCGCGTGGTTTGTGGTGGCAGGTTGCCCTGAAAGACGAAGGTGACGCTCAGATCGTAGAAGCTCTGAACGAACAGTACGAAATCCAAAAGGGCATCATGGATGCTCGCTTTGAAGACAAAGTCGAAAAAGTACGTCGTGGTGATGATCTGCCACCAGGCGTGATGAAGATGGTTAAAGTCTTTGTCGCGGTGAAGCGTAAGCTTCAGCCAGGTGATAAGATGGCGGGTCGTCACGGCAACAAAGGTGTTATTTCCAAGGTTGTACCGATGGAAGACATGCCGTTCCTTGCTGATGGTACTCCTGTTGATTTCTGTCTGAACCCGCTCGGCGTGCCATCACGTATGAACGTCGGTCAGATTTTGGAATGTCACATGGGCTGGGCCGCACGCGGTCTGGGTATCCAGATTGACGATGCTTTGGGTGAATACCGTCGTTCCGGCGATCTGACCCCTGTGCGCGAAGCAATGCGCATCGCTTATGGCGATGACGTTTACGCTGAAGGCATCGAAGGCATGGATGAAGCACATCTGGTAGAAGCAGCGGGCAACGTCACTGGCGGTGTTCCAATGGCGACACCAGTCTTTGACGGCGCAAAAGAAGCAGACGTTAACGACAGCCTCATTCGCGCTGGTTTCGACACTTCTGGTCAGTCCGTCTTGTTTGACGGTCGTACCGGTGAAGAATTCAGCCGTAAGGTCACCGTTGGTGTGAAATACCTGCTTAAGCTGCACCACCTCGTGGACGACAAAATCCACGCACGTTCAACAGGACCATATTCCTTGGTCACGCAACAGCCGCTGGGTGGTAAAGCCCAGTTCGGTGGACAGCGTTTCGGGGAAATGGAAGTCTGGGCACTGGAAGCATATGGCGCGGCATACACGCTGCAAGAGATGCTCACAGTCAAGTCCGATGACGTCGCTGGCCGTACCAAAGTGTACGAAAGCATCGTCAAAGGCGAAGACAACTTTGAAGCCGGCGTGCCGGAATCCTTCAACGTGCTTGTGAAAGAAGTCCGGGGCCTCGGCCTCAACATGGAACTCCTGGATGCGGAGGAAGAGGAGTAGGGCTAGCGCCTTACTCCCCCACCTTTTAACGCACCCCAATTCAAGGAATTGAAGATGAACCAGGAACTGACAAACAACCCGTTTAACCCGCTCACACCGGCAAAAACGTTTGACGAAATCAAGGTCTCTTTGGCCTCTCCGGAACGGATCCTTTCATGGTCCTTCGGTGAGATCAAAAAGCCGGAAACCATCAACTACCGGACGTTCAAGCCTGAACGTGACGGCCTGTTCTGTGCACGTATCTTTGGCCCGATCAAAGATTACGAATGCCTGTGCGGTAAATATAAACGCATGAAGTATCGCGGCGTTGTCTGCGAGAAATGTGGTGTTGAAGTTACGCTCCAGAAAGTACGTCGCGAACGTATGGGTCACATCGAGCTTGCTGCTCCAGTGGCACACATCCTGTCTCTTATACACATCTCCGAGCCCACGAGACCTCTCTACATCT
>CAJXTP010000084.1 GCA_913061335.1 uncultured Loktanella sp. | reverse complement strand
CGCGCCGTCCGGCATTGATCACCTTCACAAACGGTTATCACGGGCGGTCTTATATGGGCATGGCGCTCAGCGCGCGTATGGTTCCGTTCAAAGAAGGGTTCGGCCCGTTCCCGGGTGAAATCTATCGCCTGCCGTTCCCTGATGGCTTCCACAACGTCACGTTAGATGACACCAAGCGCGCGTTTGAAACCTTGTTTCACAGCGACTGTCCGCCCGATCAAATCGCCGCAATGTTCTTTGAACCCGTGCAAGGCGAAGGCGGCTACAACATCGCGACTCCAGAATTCCTACAGTACCTGCGCGCGCTTTGTGATGAACATGGAATTGTGCTTGTTGCGGACGAGATTCAAACGGGCATGGGCAGGACTGGCAAAATGTTCGCGATGGAGCATTATGAAATAAACCCCGATCTAACTTGCGTTGGCAAAAGCATCGGTGGCGGGCTTCCCATCTCAGGGATTGTTGGCAAGGCTGACATTATCGATTCTGTCCCCCCGGGTGGTCTGGGTGGCACATTCGGCGGCAATCCGGTTGCTTGCGCGGCGGCACTTGCTGTGCTGGATGTAATCGAAAAAGACGATATGCTGCAACGCGGCATTTATATGGGTCACCAGATTGACGCCCGTTTGCGGAAAATGGCGCAACGAAACTCTTTCGATTGCATCGGAGACGTGCGCGCGCTTGGCTGCATGAACGCTATTGAAATTGTTGCAGACCGGATCAGCCGCGCGCCCGATGGCGACTTAACTGTTAGAATTGTAGAAAAGGCCTTGGACAACGGGTTGATCCTGCTGACGGCGGGCGCGGCCCGTAACGTAATTCGTCTGCTGGTTCCGCTTTCTGCATCGCCTGATCTTGTTAATGAGGGGTTGGATATCCTCGAGAAATCTATCGAGGAAGCACTGGCTTGATCAGACCTGCAGTCTCTTGAGCTGCAAGACGCCTATTCCGTTATGACTAATGTAATTTTTGAAGATGTCGCTTTTGAGTGCCCGCAATATTTGTAACGAAAATGGAAAAAAGACTGCGTTGGCTCGTCCTGTCACCTTCACCAATCGTTTTGGAAGGATGGTGAAGCCGCGTTTTTAAACAAATCCTGCCCCCAATTCGAACGGACCGTATGACAACAGATGCCCCTAGGTCCAATCTAACGCAGTATTTCTGCGCTTTCGGCCAGCGATACCCATTCCAATTATTTTATCGAAATCCGCCTTTTTGGATTCCTGAAAAGACGGCCAAAGCTCAAACAATCTCGGCATTGCCCCTCTAAGAACGCGCTTCACGTTTTAAAGCTTGGGCCATGCAATGAATCCCGCCACCTGTCTTGGATATTTCCGCGGTTTCGACGGCAGCAACTTCAAATCCGCGCGCTCTCAAATTTTCAATAAGCGTTTTAGATGTCCGGGGCGCAATCACTTTATCATTGCCCAGCGACATCAAATTGCACCCCAAGGCCATGGTGTCAGGAAACGGCACATCAATAATTTCATGCCCCTTCGCGCGAAGCCACGCGACAATCAAAGGATCCGTACAAGCAAGGCAAACTGCAGTCAGCTTTTCGGCGATTGGAACAACCATCAAATCGATGTGGACAAAAAATTCGTCGATAAATGCAAGGCGAACTTCCCACCCTTCTGCCTCGAACCAACCAGCGACTTGGCGCGCGCCTGCCTCGTTTGTGCGCGCTTCACCGCACCCAATCAAAACACAACCTTCTTCAATCACATTGAAATCGCCGCCTTCAAACGTTCCCGCTGTGACCATATCATAGATCGGGATACCCAGCTTTTCATAAGCGCGGATTGCGGCATAGTTTTCGCCACGTCGCCACCACTGCGACATTGCGGTGATGAACGCACCGTATGGTGTCATAACACTGGAATCGCGGGAATAAACCTGCATGGTCAGTTCTGGTTCTGCTTCAAGCATATGCACATTCACATCAAAGTGCCGATACGCATCCACAAGCTCCGCGTGCTGGGCTTGGGCAACCTGAATGTTACAAGGTGCTTCGCGCAAGTGTTTGCGTGACAAGCTGGACGTTGCACGATGAGACAGATGCGCAGGAGACCCCAGTAAAACATCCGTTAACGGATCGGTTTCATTTGGAAGTGTCCAGTTTGTCAGCGGTGCAGTGCCACCCTTTGGGGCGCGCCGTTGCAAGCAAAAAGCATCATTCAGTTTATCGAGGGCCATTCAGCAATCTCCTTGTGCGAAGTGCAATTGCCGCGGACCAAACGTGGCGGCGAGAATTCACCAGCTTTGATTTCAAACGTTAGCTGTCCCATCGTAATCGGTCAATTGAGGCGTGAGACGACCTTTTGCGGCGGGGGTGACAGGCTGCAGGATCGGTACGGCGCTCTACAAAATTGGTACCCAGAGCTTCCGCTTTTCACGCGGGACCGCGAAATATCAGTCAGACAATTTATCACGCACAAGACGCATGCCCAGATGTGCTGGTGGCACACCTACCGCGCATCCGCCCCGTGCAGGGTCGCGGACCAAATATGGAACGGCTGCAATATGTTCGCCCCCGACAAAATATGCGGGACAATTGCTGGCGGCGCGTTTGGGCGCCCCCGAATAACAGTCTGCCGTCCATTCCCAAACGCTGCCGTTCAAATCAACAATTCCTTGGGACGTTGTTGAAAAGGCGCCTTGCGGCCGCAATGTCCGTTTGGTTTGCGGTTCCAACAAATAGGAAGACGCCCAAGACAATTGTGGATCAGTAAAGATTGGGTCGGGGGTGTCAGGAAGAACTTCAGCGGCCATGAACTCCCATTCCCGAACCGTTGGAAGGCGGAAGTTTTGGCCTGTCGCCTTGTTGATCCAAACCAAATATTGGCTGACATCAAGATAGGAAAGTCCCGTTGCTGGCATCTCGGATTCGGTCCGGTTTTTGGCAACGCGCAAATTTAATGTGCAGGCTCTGGCGGCATGGCAAACATTCCATTCGGCGACGGTCACCTCGTATTTTTGAACACTTAGCGCGGTCCCATCAGGAAATATCACCGGATTTTCGGCCATCTGGGGCGCGGGGACCAGTACGTCGTCGTACAAAAATACGGCCCCGATTAATGCCACTGCCGCCAGTCCAACAAGCCAAGGCATCAAAGTCTTGATCCCAAAGGTTGAAGTTGTGGCGGCAGTGCTGTTCATTTTGGTGCCCTAATTAGGTTGCGAACTCGTGAGGGGCGACGACCTGTTCCATCAGGTTATTGTCCCATTCGCCCTCGACCACAAAATGTGCAGCCGCGCCAAGTAGCGTGGCCTCGATCAGGTTGTGGTTCACATAGGCGTAAACGCCGGGCTGCTCAAAGGTGTACATGGCCGCGACCGCTGTGCCGCCGCGCACAAACCATGTTTCCACATCAGTCAACGGTGGTGTGCTGAACGATGTTTCCCAAACGTAGTTACCGTGCCCACCGATCAAGTGCGGACGCGTATCGCGGTTTGCCTGATTGTGGATCATCAGAACAGTTTCACCGACTTTGGCACGCAAAGCGGCCTCGCCAGTCAACGCCCCAACCGCGCCGTTAAACACACTATGTGTCGGGGTCAAAGTACGCATCACATCAAGGCTGTCGGCGTAGTCGTCACCTGCGAATTCATAGGTCCGGTAGTCGCCATTCTCATCCTTGGGCAGGTAGTAGTCTTGCTCGCCAATATAGGCGATGCTGTCATACGTCAGCGCATTACCGTCGACATCTTTCAGGCCATCGCGTGGCAACACCATAACCGACCCGTTCATACCGTGGGTGACGTGGTAAGGGATCATCGCGCCACCGGGCGCACAGTGATATGTAAAACAACCAGCCTTCGTGGCCTTCCAGCGCAGGACGGTTTCTTCGCCAGGGTAGACGTGGGTCAAACCACCGCCGCCCAACGCACCAGTTGACGCGTGAAAGTCGATGTTGTGTTCCATCTGGCTTTCAACGGGATTGCGCAATGTCAGTTCGATCATGTCGCCTTGGTGGCAGATGATCAGCGGACCGGGAACAGAGCCGTTATAAGTCAGCGCCCAGATGCTTGCGCCTGTGTCTTCGTCAACAACCATAAGCCGCTCTTCGGTCTCCATGGTGATTTCGATGATCTTTGGGCCACCTGTCGCGACTTGCTCGTGGACTGGGGCAAAGGGGGGGGCGACAAGCTCTTGCTTAACGCGTGTGTAACCGGACAAATCGGCGGGGGCTGCATCTGCTTTGATCTGTTGCTCTGCGGCGTCAGAAAAATACGCCATCGGGGCGGTCTTTGGCACGGCTGCGTGGCGCTGGCCTGCAAATGCGGGCGCGCCAGTCATCGCGGCAGCACCTGCAAGAACGGATCCGCGCAAAACGTTTCGGCGGCTGGTTGGCATAAGGCCTGAATTAATAAACTTGGACATTTTCTTCTCCTTTTAGAGAATGTGGCGCGGACCAAACACGGCCCTCGCCAATTAAGGTCAAAGACTAGAAAGTTGCTCTTCAAAGCGGGTCATTGCTTTCTTTGGAATGCGGCCCTCAAGGAAACCCTCTTGGGTCTCGGCGATGTCACCAACGGCAATCGTCATCACCATGCCCATGGCGAAGTGTGGCTTGCAGCGCACGCCATAGAAGCCTTCAGTGTCAAAAGTTGCGACGATCTCTTCGTTGATCCGGCCTTCAAAACCTGCCGCACCTTCGGGCATCATATCCGCGATAGATTCAGCATTGTGGCCGCGGTCTTCGGCGATGAATTTCACCGTGTCACCAACAGCAATGCGCAGGAACGCAGGTTCAAAAATCATTCGCCCCGCGTCGCCACGGTTCAGCATTTTGACTTCAAAGTCTTCTGCCGCAGCGGCCCCAGTGAGGGCGACGCTAAGTGCAAGACCGGAGGCAATCATTCGAAACATGTGTTTTCCTTTCGTGTTCAATTGCACTTATTCTACGGCGACTAACGGGCGCGTTCTTTGTCATGGCGCAATGAAAACGGCCCAATTTCTTGCGCTAGATCAATTCTGATTGGATAAAACGTTAAAGATGTGCGATTTTCACGAAATGAAGTCTGCAGCCCGTTTCTCATCTCATGCCCGTCTCGACGAAAGTTTGCTGTCGGAGTTGCCAGCATTTTCCAAGTTGGAAAATCAGGTGATTGGCGAAATTCTCGAACAAGCCATTTCGCGGCGCTATGATGCTGGTGCTTGCGTGTTCGAAGAAGGCGACCGAGCAGATCATTTCTATTTGCTGCTCGACGGATACATTCGCGTTGTTCGGATCACCCCAGATGGTGAACAAGTCATCGCGCTGCATATTCCGTCTGGTCAGCTGTTCGGCATTGCAAAGGCATTGGGCCGCGACACCTATCCCGCCACTGCCATTACCGCAAAGGAATCGCTAGCGCTGTCATGGCCGATGCGGCTTTGGGATGATTTTGCTGCCCGCTACGATGGCTTTGCGACCGAAACCTACAAAACTGTTGGTCAACGCATGGGCGAGATGAATAACCGGATCGTTGAAATGGCAACGCAGCAAGTTGAACAACGGATCGCCTGCGCGTTACTGCGGCTCATCAATCAATCTGGCCGCAAAGTAAGCGATGGTATCGAGATAAATTTCCCGATCACGCGTCAAGATTTGTCTGAAATGACGGGCACGACGCTGCATACTGTAAGCCGCATGCTGAGCGCTTGGGAAAAGGTCGGGGTCGTGAAAAGTGGGCGCAAAAAGATCACTGTTTGTGACCCGCACCAGTTGGTGGTTCTGTCTACCGCGAAGCCGTAATGCTGTCTGCCAACTCGGCGTAGAAGGCGTCAACCTCGAGCCCATATTCCGCGCACGCATCAATCACGGTGTGAAACGGCCCGATCAAACATCCCACGCAAAGCATATTGTGGCGTATGAAAACCGCAATCGTTTCTGGCCACAACGACATCAAATCTTCAAGCGGCATATCGGGATCGTCCATCTGTGGATGTTTCATTTAATACCTCGGTCACAACCAAATTTGTGTCTTCACCATATTAGATGAACCAAGCAAAACGTTGCGGTGGCGCAAATTCAAATCAGATAGCGACGCCACAAATGACCGGCCAGTTTTCAGATTCCCGCAGAAACCCCTGTCAGCGGCAATGCAGTATCGTCCTTCATTTGATCCATAACAATCTGGCTTTGCACACGACCGATTGATGGGTGTGGCAAAAGCACATTTTGGATCAAGCTATTCAGCGCAGCGAGGTCTGCGCAAAAGACCCGAAAGATATAGTCAGCCTCTCCCGTCAGCGTCCAGGCGGCAACAATTTCCGGTTGGGATTTCGTAAGCTTTTGAATGGATTTATGTGTTTGACCGGTCTGAGATTCAGTCTGAACTTGGATGAACGCCTGAACATCTAGCCCCAGCTTTTGGGCACTCAGCAAACTAGGATACCCCGTGATGAACCCCTCCGCCTCCAACCGTTGACGCCGCCGCCCAATCTGCGACGCCGACATGCCAAGCCTGCCAGACAGATCAAGCGCGGACGTTTGACTGTCCTGTTGTAAAAACGCCAAAAGCTGGATGTCTTTAGAATCAAGTTGTGTCATGCGTACATATTGCACAAAAGTTGGAGAATGTGCAATTCCAGCGCACGAATTCACGGAACATCCGCCCCCTTTGCGCACCCATTGCATTGGACCCCGCCTATTCTCCTGAAAAATATGGAGAACACGCTATGGGCCCCTTCCCGCACGATGCACCAAAATCAATTATCTCAGACGAAAACCCAGCTGGTACAGATGGTTTCGAGTTTGTGGAATTTTCCCACCCAAATCCAGAAGAGCTAAGAGAGCTTTTTGGCAAAATGGGCTACGCGCATACGGCGACCCATAAGACCAAGGATGTGCAGCTTTGGCAGCAGGGCGACATCACATATGTCCTCAACAACGACCCCGACAGCCACGCCCGTCGCTTTGTCGACGAACACGGCCCATGTGCGCCGTCGATGGCATGGCGCGTGGTCAATGCGCAGCACGCCTTTGATCACGCCGTAAGCAAAGGCGCGGTCGCTTACGTTGGAGGGGGTAAAACCATGGATGTCCCTGCGATTGAGGGCATCGGTGGGTCGCTAATTTACTTCGTTGAAAACTACTACGAAGCAAACCCATATAACGAAGAATTTGACTGGGTTGGCAAAACGCACCCGCTTGGCGTTGGCTTCCACTATCTCGATCACCTTACGCATAACGTGCACAAAGGTAACATGGACGTCTGGTTCGCCTTTTATGCCAATTTGTTTGGCTTTAAGGAAATCCGTTTCTTTGACATCCAAGGCAAATTCACTGGCCTCATGAGCCGCGCATTAACCTCGCCTTGCGGGCGCATTCGTATCCCTATCAACGAAGACCGCGGCGAAACCGGCCAAATCGTTGAATACCTCAAACGCTATAAAGGTGAAGGCATTCAACATATCGCCGTTGGCGCGCGCGACATCTATGACGCCACAGACGAGATCGCATCGCGCGGCATTAAATTCATGAAAGGCCCACCAAAGGCCTATTATGATCTCAGCAAGACCCGCGTTTCTGGCCACCAAGAGCCGCTTGATCGCATGATGAAAAACGGGATCATGATTGATGGCGAAGGCGTCGTCGGTGGCGGTGAAACCCGCATCTTGCTGCAAATTTTCTCCAAGACCGTGATCGGCCCGATCTTTTTCGAATTCATCCAGCGCAAGGGTGACGACGGGTTTGGCGAAGGCAATTTTAAAGCACTCTTTGAAAGCATCGAAGCCGACCAGATCGAACGCGGCGTATTATAGTCGTGCCAACCGGATGCGAAAGGGAGAGAAGATGAACGCCGAAACTAAACCACATGGGCTGGTTCAGGCCCCTTCTCTCGCTGGCCCTCACGCGGGATACATGCCCGGTTTCGGCAACGACTTTGAAACAGAGGCCTTGCCGGGTGCGCTGCCACAAGGCATGAACAGTCCGCAGAAATGCAACTACGGCCTTTATGGAGAGCAGCTGTCGGGGACCGCCTTTACCGCGCCAAGCCACCAAAACGAACGCACATGGTGCTACCGGATCAGGCCATCTGTTAAACACGCAGGTCGGCTCAGCCGGATCGATTTACCCTATTGGAAATCGGCGCCGCATATGCCCGATGACGTGACAAGCTTGGGGCAATATCGCTGGGATCCGCTGGCGCATTCAGACGCGCCGCTGACATGGTTAACGGGCATGCGCACCATGACCAGCGCAGGTGACGTGAACACGCAAATCGGAATGGCGAGCCATATCTATTTGGTCAACGACAGCATGGTCGACAGCTATTTCTATTCTGCCGACAGCGAACTGCTTGTTGTGCCACAAGAAGGCAGGCTTCGGTTTTGCACCGAACTCGGGGTCATTGACCTCGCGCCGCAAGAAATCGCCATTCTCCCGCGTGGTCTCGTTTACCGTGTTGAGGTTCTCGAAGGACCATGTCGCGGGTTCGTTTGTGAAAACTACGGGCAGAAATTCGAGCTGCCGAGCAGAGGGCCAATTGGTGCAAATTGCATGGCGAACCCGCGTGATTTCAAAACACCCGTCGCCGCCTTTGAAGACCGCGAAGTCTCCTCAGTTCTGACCATCAAATGGTGCGGCCAGTTCCATCAATCCAAGATCGATCAAAGCCCGCTTGATGTCGTCGCATGGCACGGTAATTACGCCCCGCTGAAATATGACCTTAAGACCTATTGCCCCGTTGGGGCTGTG
Organism: uncultured Loktanella sp.; assembly: GCA_913061335.1. Lineage (GTDB taxonomy): Bacteria > Pseudomonadota > Alphaproteobacteria > Rhodobacterales > Rhodobacteraceae > Yoonia. The sequence goes on along the minus strand of CAJXTP010000084.1, from coordinate 2,212 downwards.
CTTTTTGATCACCCCGACCCGTCAATTTTCACGGTTCTGACCGCGCCGTCAGGGCAAGATGGCACCGCGAATATCGACTTTGTGCTGTTTCGCGAACGCTGGATGGTGGCAGAAAACACGTTCCGCCCGCCGTGGTATCACAAAAACATTATGTCCGAACTGATGGGCAATATTTACGGCCAATATGACGCCAAGCCCAAGGGGTTCATCCCCGGCGGCATGTCTTTGCACAACATGATGATGCCGCACGGCCCCGACAAAACCGCGTTTGAGGGCGCATCCAATGCAGATCTCAAGGCGGAAAAGCTCGACAATACAATGTCGTTCATGTTCGAAACCCGTTTCCCGCAGCATCTAACCGTGTTCGCCGCAAAAGAGGCGCCTGCACAAGACGATTACATCGACTGCTGGAAAAGCTTGGACAAAAAATTCGACGGAACATCTGGCCCAAAATGAAGCCACGCGCCCAGCACCCTGATGCGAAGGTATAACAACGACATTATTGAAATCTTGGGTGCAAAGCGCAAATGACGCCAAGACGCCTTTTCCCTTAAATAACCAGCCCTATGGCGTGTTTTCAACACCAGATGCGGCGTCGCGATCGGTGACATGTTCTTTGGTTATGTTCTGCTGAACGACTGGTCAGCACGCGATATTCAAGCATTGGAAAACCAACCGCTCGGGCCTTTCAAGCCAAGCCATTTGCCACGTCAATCAGCCCGTGGATCGTCACCAAAGCGGCGCTAGAGCCGTTTCGCACATCAACGCCTGCGGGCAAAGCGGCGACGACGATTGCGCGGACCAATTACAGCTGGATGTACTATTCTGCGGCCCAACAACTGACCCATCATGCGTCTTCGGGATGTGCGATGAACGTCGGCGATCTAATCGGTTCCGGCACCATTTCCGGCCCAGAAAAATCCGAACGCGGCTCCTTGCTTGAACTCTCATGGGGTGGCGAAAACCCGATAGTTCTGGACACCGGCGAGACCCGCACATTCATCCAAAACGGCGATACGCTGACCTTACATGGTGCCGCGATGGGCGACGGTTACGAAGTTGGTTTGGGGGGGTGTCGCGGTGAAATCAAACCCGCGTTCAAGATGTGACAGCTACTTTGTAACTGCACAAAATCTGCGATCTATCGATGCCAGCATCAAAACAAACTCAAAAGGGCCGCGCAGTTTCCCATGCGGCCCTCAATGCTAATTACGCAAAGAACATTATAGGAAAAGAGGTTCGTCAGTCAAAACGAAGTTGCTCAACGTCAGATCCCCAACCGATGTGTTCAAAAGCGTGAGCTTATCACCATCACCAAAATCAAAGACCGCGTCTGCGCCCACTTGGCTCAGCTCTGACAACTCAAAGTAATTGATGGATCGCGTGATCCAGATTTGGTCTTCAGCAGCATTAAAGTCACGCACGGTATCAACGCCATTGCCTTCATCAAAAACAAAGACGTCAGCGCCATTACCACCAGTCATGTGGTCGCGACCCGTGCCGCCATTAAGTATATCGTTGCCGTTATCGCCGAACAAACCATCGTGGCCGCCGTCGCCATTAATTTGGTCGTTGCCAGCACCGCCGCGCATATTATCGTTGTGTGATCCGCCGTTCATCACGTCGTGACCTTTGTTACCGACCATATTGTCGCGGCCAGCACCGCCAATTAAGCGGTCATCGCCATCGCCACCGCGAAGTATATCATTGCCGCTATCGCCATTGATGAAATCGTGACCAGAGCCACCATAAATGGAATCGTCGCCAGCACCGCCAAAGAGAGCGTCATTGCCGGAATTGCCCCAGATTTTATCGGTGTCTGCGCCGCCAAAGGCGCGATCATTATTGGCGCCGCCACGGATGATATCTTCGCCGTCTCCACCCGATAGGACGTCGTACCCAGCACCGCCATACAACACATCATTTCCATCTGCGCCGATGAGACGATCGTTGCCTCTACCGCCGCCCAAAACGTCATTGCCAGAGTTACCGTTCACGTAGTCGTGGCCGTCACCGCCAATGACACGGTCATCGCCCGCGCCACCGAGCAACTTATCATTGCCATTTTCGCCATTGATGAAGTCATTGCCGACGCCGCCATAAGCACTGTCGTCACCGCTGCCGCCAAAGATCGCGTCATCGCCGCTGTCGCCCCAAATTTTATCTCCGCCTGCGCCGCCTTCGATGCGATCGTTATCGGCACCGCCACGAA
>CAJXTP010000083.1 GCA_913061335.1 uncultured Loktanella sp. | reverse complement strand
GCGAACAAGCAGAATGCCGAACACTTGAGTTCAGTTGGGGTTTGACGTATACATACGCGCCCATACGGATACCTTGGAAGACCTTGAGTGTTTTCTCGCTCTACATGAATACGTCGCAGGCGGGTATCACGAAACGAAACAAGTCCACACGCGAGAAGCCCATGGGTAATCCCCCCACTTTTGACTGTTGTGCTGCATTCAATTCTTCGGCACAGTCCAATTTCCCATTTTTTAGAATTGGCCCTTCCTTTTGCTCACATCATCTTCAGGCCAATCCAGTCTCGACGATAGTGACCTGACCATCGGAACCGCCAGTGCGCTTGGCGTCAGTAACGCGAATTTGGCCGCGTTCTACTCTGCCCATTGGGTAAGGGCCATTTGCTTGGGGCACGAAGATTTTTTGGTTTGGCAGATGTGTGAAGCCCCTGAAAGCCAGGGAAAAAACGCGTCAGTGGTCGCTCTCATGGGCACTCAGTTAGTTGCAGCAATGGGAGTTACGCCCGCGAACTTTCAATTGGATGGCGCGCCGCTCAATGCGGCGGCACTTACCACGTGGATCGTCCTGCCCGAAGCGCGCGGGATGGGCATCGGCCAAAGAATGCTTGCGTTCCTACAGGAGAACTACGACGTCCTTGCAGGGGCGGGCATATCTGCTGCCGCTCTCCCACTTTACCTTGGCGCGGGGTTTAGTTTCTTAGCGCATGTGCCGCGGTTCTTCTGCATTACGGATTTTCGACAGATCCGAAACTTTGTGGATACGAGTGATGCAGCACTGAAATTGACCGATCGACGCCAGAAAGCGCGCACTTGGCGGGACTGGCAGGCTACACCTTGCCGCGCAGGTGAGCTAAGACAACAAGCAAGCGCGGGGCTCGAAACGCTTGCACATTTTCGCAGGGATGTCGCTGATTTGACTTGGCGCTACGACCGACATCCAACTTTTGAATACGAGGCATTCGCGGTCAACAGTAGCAATAATGCAGGTCATGGAATGGGTGTTATTCTAAGAGAAGACCGAATTGGAGGCTGCCCCATCCTTCATTTAGTTGACCTATTTGGAGATGCGCATGACGCAGATGCGGCCCTCTCGTTCGTTGAAGATGAGGCCCTGCGACGCTCTGCGGCATTCGTTGATTTCAGCGGAACTTCGGGCGCCCTAACCGCCCTTTTTCGGGCGAGAGGCTGGAGCTCGGCTGTTGATGACCCGCTCGTTGAATTGCCCTCGCTGTTTCACCCCGTCGAACTTCGCCACCCACCAACGACATCAGTTGTGCTTTGGTCCCATGATCGTCGCGAAAGCCTCTTTGACTTTGGGCGCCTACATCTGACGAAAAGTGATCTCGACTTGGACCGACCCGTTCTCAACCACAAGAATGAGACCCAACCGTGACCGCCAATACGCCGATCGGACAGCTGCTGACCGTGGTAATGTACCACTACGTGCGGCCTCTCGCGCAAAGTGCTTTTCCACGCCTGAAAGCTTTGGAACTAAAAGACTTTGTCGGGCAACTTGATTGGCTGAACCGCCATTATTCCGTGATCTCGCCAGACGACCTATCTGCGGCGCTGACCACTGGTGCGGAGCTTCCTGCACGGCCTTGCCTACTCACGTTCGATGACGGCTACTCAGACCATTTCTTGCATGTATTCCCAGAATTGCGGTCGCGCGGCCTTAAGGGACTCTTCTTTGCACCGCGCTCGTCACTCGTTGAACGGCGGGTCCTTGAGGTAAACAAGATCCAATTCGTATTGGCCAGCCAAGAACAACCAGAAGCATTGGCCGATGAGCTTGATACGCTCCTTCGACGCGGCGGGCTGGCTGATCCGAGCGTGTTGCGTACCGACAACCATGCGCCAAATCGTTATGACACCGCCGATGTCGCCTATGTGAAACGTCTTTTGCAACACGCCCTTCCCGCGCAAACACGTTCAATCGCGGTTGATGCCCTATTCCAGCGCCACGTGACCGCAGACCAAAAGGCCTTCGCAGAAGAGCTTTATCTTACCCCCGCCCAAGCGGTTGAAATGCGCGCACAGGGTATGGAGTTCGGCGGACACGGTGACCTCCACCTGTGGCATGGCCAAAGCTCAGCCGAGGAGCTTCAGGGCGAAATTTTGGGAGCTACTGGGGCGCTTGGAAAAATCGACGCACCGGTCAAAGGCGGCTTCTACTGCTACCCATTTGGCAGTCACGACGCAGCAGTCCGCGCCGCCGTTGGTTCGGCAGGTTTCGGGATAGGCTTTACAGTGGAGCCAGCGCTGTGTGATCTTGTATGCGTCGATCCGCTGCAAATTCCGCGACTTGATACCCGTGACCTCCCGCTAAATGCGCAGGTCCCCAGTAGTCCTTGGCTTGAAAAGGCCCAGAGCAAGGAAGCGTCACGGTGAGTGGTCCCAGGGGCTGGCAATTGATGACCTATTTGGTCCTGCGCCGTGCGCTGGAGCCGCTCATGCACTTGATTTTGCAGCGCCGCCTAAGTGCCGGCAAAGAAGATCCAGCCCGCGTCTATGAAAAACTCGGGCGCACGACACAAGTCCGACCCAACGGGACGGTCGTGTGGTTGCATGCAGTTGGATTGGGTGAAGTGCTTGCCCTGCGTCCGCTCATAAAGTTGATGCAAGAGTCGTCACCTGAATTAAGTTTCGTTGTCACTTCGACGGCTCGATCTTCAGCCAATGTTATGGCAAAGAACCTACCTGCGCGTTGTGTTCATCAATTCTTGCCGCTTGACGGCCCAACTTTCGTCAGCAATTTCCTCAACCACTGGCGGCCAAATCTTGCGATTTGGTCTGAACAAGATCTTTGGCCGGGGGCCATTCATGATTGCGCGGCGCGCGGAATTCCTTTGGCGCATGTCAACGCGCGGATGAACGACGAAAGTCACCGCCGGAAAGCGCGGTTTTCGGGACTGTATCGCGACACATTTGCATGTTTCTCCCTTGTGGCGGCACAAGATTCCCAGACCGCCGATAACTTGCGCGAAATGGGCGTGAAGGCACCAGTAGTGACTGGGTCCCTAAAGCCCGCCGCAGCCCCGCTTGCTGTGGACACGGTGGCTCTAGAACGATTTACGGAAGCATTGGCTGATCGGAGAATATGGGTGGCGGCATCGACCCATTTGGCAGATGAAAACGTGGCCTTCGCTGCGCAAAAGATACTTGCCGCCGACGACCCATCGTGGTTGCTTGTCGTCGCTCCGCGCTTCCCCGAAAGGAGAGCGGAGGTCGCATCCGCACTACAACGCGCAGGCTTAACACACGCCACTCGCAGCCAGAACGAGCACCCAAACACAACGCAAGACGTGTGGCTCGCCGATAGTTTCGGAGAACTCGGCCTCTGGTATCGACTTGGGAAATCTGCATTTATTGGCGGGTCTTTTGCGGGCCTTGGCGGTCACAACCCTTGGGAGGCAATCTGTCTGTCTTGCCCCGTATTCCACGGACCTGATATCCAGAATTTTGCAGCCGATTATGCAGAACTTGATCGCTTGAGCCTTTCTCACCAGGTACAAGATGACCCGAGCAACGCGGAGGACCTTGCTAGGGAAGTGCAATGCGCCAGTGTGATTAAAGATCAGGCGCGTACCGCTGTTAAAAAAGCCCGAGAAAACCTGAAACCATTGGTGAATACGCTCACTGATTTGATCAAGGCGACACCATGATCCTGATGACCTTTCTGATCGTATATCGACTTACTTGGGTAATCCTACTGCCACTCGTTGTCGTCTACCTTTTGCGGCGCGGACGCCGCGACCCGCTTTATTCCCAAAACATGTCCGAACGATTTGCCTTCTACCACCGCTCGCTGCCGCAAGGCGCTGTTTGGTTGCACGCTGTCAGCCTTGGTGAGACACGTTCGGCAGCCGCACTAATCCGGCTTTTACTCGACCGCGGAGACAATGTGATCTTGACGAATTTCACGCCCGCTGGCCGGCGGGAAGCCACACGTCAGTTTGGACCTGAAATCGCGTCAGGCCAGATGGCTGTTGTCTGGGTGCCATTCGACATGATGTGGACATACCGGCGGTTCTTTCGAGCGTGCCAGCCACGCATCGGGCTCACGCTCGAGGTCGAAGTTTGGCCAGCGATGATTTTTGCGGCAAAGCGTGCGGGCGTGCCATTGTATATGTGCAACGGTCAATATGCATCCCGCCCGCTTGCGCGCGATAGCCGCGGGTTACGCGTACGGCAGCGCGTCATACGAGGGTTGTCTGGTGCCTTTGTAAAATCGCAACTTCAAGCCGAACGCTTCACTCAAATCGGCCTGCAGAACGTCACGGTTACGGGAGAATTACGGTTTGACCAACCAATCCCGCAAGATCATATCGATAGCGCCCAAGGGGTTCGTCAGACGCTACTCACCCATTGGCCCGAAGTGATTGCGATCGCCAGCGGTGTCGAAGGAGAGGAAGACCTCTACATCCAATTGATCCATGAGGTTCGCAAAAATTCGGTAGCGGCAAATAAACCTGCACCACTTTTCGTGTATGTCCCCCGCGCTCCAGAGCGATTTAATGCTGTGGCCGACAAACTAGCCGCAGCTGGTCTTCATACCGTATTGCGTAGTGAGCAGTTTAACGCTGAACTTAGCTCTAAGGCATCCGTTTTCTCTGGAGGCGAGGCAGTTCTACTCGGTGACAGTCTGGGCGAGATGTTCTTTTACCTCAGCCTCGCAGATCGCGTGATTGTAGGTGGTGGTTTTACACCGAGAGGGGCACACAACATCATTGAACCGCTGGCGCTAAGGAAACCCGTTTTGACGGGTCCCTACGTTTGGACCATTGAGTATCCATTCGTGGAGGCCGAAGCCGCCGAAATCGCATTAATTGCAGAAGACAGCCAACAGTTGGCAGAAATTCTTGCGAAGCCCATACCTGACACTAAGTCGCGCATTGATGCTTTCCTCAGAGAACATTCTGGCGCGAGCCAGCAGACACTCGATGCAATCGACCATGCCTTGTCAAGAAAGGCCGCTTTTCCAGTTCCAAAGATTTGAGTGTGCACCAACAACGAATATCCGGTTTCCGCCCATTAGCGTATCTTGCCCTGGACCTTCATATTCGTCGCTAGAGAACTTAGCTCTTTGTATAAAGTTCCTGCGGCTGGGTCCCAGCGGGTTACGTCTTCCGCTTGCTGCCTGACGACAGCATCGTCACCGCGGAATGCAGGCCCGGTAAGCGCGCCCAATGGTCCAAAGGCCGCCACATTTTCATAGGTGGCCTTAAGTAACGTCGTGTTCAGTTGTTTTGCAATATCATCCGGAACGCCGGCAGCGGCCCAAGCTTCGCGCGCGATCGCCTGCAATACCACAGTGAAATTGTTCGAAATTACGGCGGCTGCATGATAAAGGCTCTTATTTTCAGATTTGATATGAAACGGGATAGCCCCCAACCTACGCAACAACTGTTCAATCGAAACTAAGGCTGGTTCCTCGCCCTCAATTCCACAAAATGTTCCGACGAATTGTTGAGACGCGGTGGCGGGGTCGGTGAAAGTAAGCACAGGGTGCACGCTGGCCAATCGCCATCCTAGACGGTTCAGTGGCGTCATCTGATCTGCTGCAAAGAACCCGCTGCAATGGAACGCTACTGGTGGCGGGTCTCCGACATCTCGACCTTTGAAGACGTCTGCGATCTCAGTTGCCGTTATTGAAATTTGGGAATCTGGTACCGCCAATATCCATAAATCAGCGGACCTAAGTTCGGTGTATCTTTCCACCGCCCGTCCAGTACCTGCAAATTGGATCGCGTCTTGCGCTGACGTAAGTCGCCTACTCAACACGTCCTGTACCGAATACTCGGGCAACAATCTTAAAAGGCCAAGCAGCGTTTGTCCCACGCGCCCAGCACCGACGAGGTTCACTCTGATTTTTGTCATACGACAAATCCTCACTTCACTTGCATCGACTTCGCTGCAACCTAACCTATGCTACCATTGTCTTGTAAATTACCAAGCTAACAACGGCTCAAAACTCTACAGTTTGGGTAAAGTCACCGTTTGGTTCTCACATCTGGAATGCCTGCTCTACTTTTGGTTATGTACGCTATGTTCGTGTTAATTTCGATTGTTCCCCTGGCGATGAGCAGCCCAACAAAGTCGCCGGCGGCATAGCGCCCGCAATGAAACTGAAAGCAGCTGTGTAAATTCTACAGCTTGACCCTATCGGAAATGGGAGGATACCAGATGACAAAACATGAAATTGCCCCTGAGCCCCGTATTCGTTGGGTCATAGTTTTGGCGGCCGCGCTGTCAATGGCCATTGCAATGGGTATGCTTGTGAATGGAATGTCTGCGTTTCTTGTACCGCTTGAATTGCATTTCGGTTGGGACAGGGCCGAGGTCGCCGCGATCAACTCCTTCGGCCTGATAGGGATTGCATTGGGTGGTATTGCAATGGGTTTCCTCGCCGACAACATTAGGACAAGGACAGTTTGCCTGATCGGAGCGATTGCAATGTCGTTGGCCCTGATGATCGCGGCTCATGCTCAATCACTCTGGCATTTCTATGCCCTCTTTTTTGCGGCAGGCGCGTTGGGCGGTGGTGCGTTCTTTGCGCCCGTCATTGCTTTAGTGGGCGGTTGGTTCCGCAAAGGGGCCGGTTTGGCAATTGGGATCGCATCTGCTGGACAGGCGCTTGGACAAGGACTGGTTCCATACGGTGCGGGGTACTTGATCCAAGTAACCGGATGGCAGAATGCATTGACATATATCGGAATATTTTCTGCGGCTACGCTAATACCGTTGTCTTTCGCAATGATCGAACCACCTAAAGCGAAGGGCGCTGTTGGTGAAATCACAAATGATAGCCCGGAGCTTTCATCAAGGATCATACGTCCAGCCTTATCTATCGCCACGCTAGGCTGTTGCGCAGCAATGGCTGTTCCGTTGATGCATTTGGTGCCCCTTATTCAAAGCGTATCTGGTGTCGGAGCTGAGGCAGGAGGGCCCTTATTGCTTATGCTTATGGCAGCGATAGCAAGTCGGATATTTTTCGGTCGCCTTGCAGATATAATAGGCCCGATGCGCGCATGGATGGTAGCAACAGTGTGGCAAACGACCCTGATGATGGGGTTTATGGCTCTTGGTTCAATGCAGGCCTTTTGGTACTTTGCACCGCTCTACGGATTTGGATATGGCGGAGTGATGACCGGCCTTCTGGTCTCGGTGCGGGCACTCACACCTCAATCTCGCCGCGCGTCGGCGACGGGCATTATTTTAGCATTCGCATGGATGGGGCATGCTTTTGGAGGATGGCAAGGCGGGCTCTCTTTCGACCTCACCGGAACCTACTTTTGGGCCTTCACCAACGCGACGGTCTTTGGATTGATAATTTTGGCGATAATAGGAGCCATGTATCTCATATTGCATAGCAGGTCTTTGTTCGCGTCATAGAGGATGCGGCCCCATTTCCTGCCGCCTTCACCATGACCTGTAAAGAGCGCGTTTTTGCGGTTCAGAGCGGTTGGAGATGTTGCCGTCATCTCAACGGTGTCGCCAATGTCAGGGCGCCAATCACCGGCGTTCAGCCTCCATACAACTCACAGATGGCGATTGCCCATCATAACCAACAGCTTGGATGAGACCATGACAATCGCTCCGCGTCTTCGCTTTTGGCGTCGAGTTCGTAGTTTTACGAACCATCGAAATCCAACTAATGGCGCGGCCTAACTCAAGCGCGTCGGATTTCGCCGCGAGGGCAATTGTTGAAGGGGGGACTGGATTAGTCTGTCAAGGTCGGGCAAACTAATTTCGACCACGCTTTGGAAAACCTTCGTTCCAAAACACTGTCAATTCGGATCGAACCACTTTGATGAGGGATGTAGGCTTCCGATTGAGCTGTCTCAATTACGGCAGCCCATGCCGATGCGGTTCGTCCGCTTACAAGAATTGCTCCCGCATCTGCGTGGTCCTTCAATCCATCCGTATTGCTACAGAACACTTGCTTCCCTGCGCTTAGTGCTTCGATCGCAACCAATCCATAGGCCTCCCAACGGGATGGCATCAAGACGACATCCACGTCCGAAAATGCCGCAATTGGGTCAGTTGCCCAGCCTTTAAAAACAATCCCGTGGTCTCCTGCCGCGAGTTTTCGCAAGGCAAGCTCTTCGTTACCTTCTCCATAAATATGCAACTCTAAGTCATCACTTGCGCGCTGCTTGAAAGCTACGATCAAGGTATCGAAACCTTTCTGGGTATCGAGCCGACCAATCGCCGCGAAAACCCGTGGCCTGCCTTTAGGCGCGGGCATTGCACGGAATGCGCTTAGGTCGACACAAGATTGGATCGTGACGATTTTATTGGCACGACAATAGCCGCGACTTGCAATCCACGCCGCTTGCGCATGGCTCACAGCTACAACTTGGTCAAACAGCGAGAGCGCCGTCTTGAGGAGGGCGGTAAACCGCGTCCGATGTTTGACGTTAAGGGCTACAAAGGCCTCGGTGTAACTGTGTTCGACATGCACAAGCCGCGTGGATGCATTGGCTGCCCTTGCTGCGATAAGCAAAGGCAGATTGCGCCAACTGATAGACAGGTGGGACACGACGAGATCAGCGTCATATTTTTGGGAGGATACTATGCCGCGTGGAACTTGCAGCATTCTATGATGCGCTTTGGCGGCAAGGTCAGGTGACGTCATTATATGATCAACAACACGCATGACACCGCCGGCTGTCATATCATCCACGAGGTGTAAAACCTTAGGAAGGGTGGTCATCCGCGCGCGCCTTTAAGCATCATAAGTTTTTGCATCGTTTGCTTGCCTGCTATCTGTAAAACAACTGCGGCAACCAAGGTTACCAAGCTTTTGATCGGCTCTTCAAAGGCTGGTTGTATGGATGTTTTTAACGCCAACTTTCCGAACGCAATTGCACTTGGGGCGTCCAAGTCGCTTATCGCACGGCGGCAAAGGTATCGAAGCTGGTACGATCGCGCAGCAGATGCGTGCTGCGCAAAGAACTGCGGAGAAAGGGTTGAGAGTTTTGCAACCATCCGCTCCCATGCCACCAATTGCCGGTCTGTCGCCGCCGACAATCCACCGGATGCGATCCGGTATTGGGTCAATAGCCCCTCCACACCCTCAAACATCCAGTCGGTTGTCAGCGCGATGCGAAGCCAGCACTCAATGTCTTCGGATTGACGAAACGTCTCGTCAAAATACCAATCTCGCTCAACTTCCCGCAAAGGTCGGTAAGCGATTGCGTCGAAAACGGCGCGACGGATCACAGGCGCAGAGCCGTTCCCAATTGGGTTCCGCTTGAAAATATGGGATGCAGTTACACCTTTCAGTCGTGGCTGTTGCGCCATGCCTGTCAGTCTACCCGTTTCATCAATCAACGCAGAGCCGGAATAGCTGACACCGATATTGGGTCGCTGCTGCAAGTGTGAAACGTGGGCGGCGAGTTTGGTTGGCTCCCAGATATCATCTGCATCGCAAAATCCGACAAGAACTCCTTTTGACGCGGCGATCCCGGTGTTGCGCGCGCCTGCCAAACCGCGATTACGTTGCTGCACCAAACGAACGCGCGGATCTGATGTGAAGCTTTCAGCAATCTCTGCCGTTTCATCCGTGGACCCGTCATCAACGATGACGACCTCGTAGTCAGAAAAGGTTTGTGCAAGCAACGCTGTGAGTGTCTCGCGCAGGGTTGCGGCGACATTGTATGAAGGGACGATAATGGATGCGGTGATCATTGTTATATCCAATCAATTAACGAGAAAATAGCGCGTGCGACATGCTCGCAGGCATAAACAGGCGCGCAACAGCCCCAATTAGGGTCAAGCCGCCTCGCAGTGGCGCATTGAAAAACCCACGCGGGCTTTGTGCGATACCAGCTGCGGCAAACCGCAGTGCAACCGCACGTCCCTGCCCCAGCCGTAATGCACGGCGCGCAAGGTATCGGTTGTGAATGGCATTCGCGGCAGCAGTCGGCTTAAAGCCAAAATGCGCCGCTGCCTGCACAGCGTTTTGGCGCGCCGCCGCCATTGCTGGCAAATCAGCGGACAGACCCGTTGCACTGGCGCGGTACCAAACTTGCAATGTGTCTAGCCCGACCAGCCGTGCGCCCTGTCCTACCAAACGAATGAGCCACTCCAAGTCTTCGTTGTGTACCAACTGTTCGTTGAACCCCTGCATCTGGACAAAGATATCTCTACGCACAGCAACATTCGACATCGTGCAAACCGGGTTCTCGCCAAGAAGCATCGGGATCGTGACGTCACATGAAGGGACTGTTGAAAACACGGTCGTATCTAAAGGTGTGGCCTTGAAAAATGCGATCTGACCAAATGCGGCATCAACTGTTTGATCATCAAAAAATATGCGAAGCTCTGCTAGTTTCGTTGGAGACCAGATATCGTCCGCATCACAAAACGCGATTATTGGTGCGGTTGCGAATTGAATTGCGCCCAAGTTGCGTGCTGCGCTCGGTCCTTTCCGCGTATTGCGCACAAGTTTGATGCGCGGGTCACTAAGCGCGGCGACCGCCACAACTTCGTCGGTCATATCCTGCGAACCATCTTCAACGCAGATGACTTCCCAATCTGTGATTGACTGTGCGCGGATGCTTTCCAAAGTCTCAACGATGGTGTTGGCGGCGTTGTAGCAAGGAATGACAACTGAAAACTGAGCCATGAATTAAGCCTTTTGGTATGCGGGGCCAAAGGCCACGCGGATTGCAGGAATAGATGCGATTACAAGAATGACAGTGGCGGTAACTGCGTATCCGATGGCGACAACGGTCAGGCCATAAGGAGCCAAAACAATCGTGTTCAGTGTCACGCCAAGCGTGAATGCAGCAGTCACCCAGAGTTCGATATCGGGTCTGCCATTTGTTCGAAGCCACCCTGCCGCCGCTGCCCAAAGTGTTGTTAGGATAGCCACTAAGCATAGAATTGACACGACCTCCGCAACGTCGTCCCAGCCATCACCAAACAGGATTGGCACTGTCCGTCGTCAGGGTTTTTGGAACCAATGGCAGCTTTAACTAAGAGAGAGTCTG
>CAJXTP010000082.1 GCA_913061335.1 uncultured Loktanella sp. | reverse complement strand
TGTTAGTGCTAGGTTCACAGACTGTTTCCTTCAAATTGATGCTCTGCCCATAGACATGCCTCGCCAGAGAGGGCTAAAAAGCCCATGGGGGTACGTTTTTGATGTTCAAAACACGCGCTAAATATCATTTGGGCCAAGTTGTACGGCATCGCAAGCATCCTTTCCGAGGGGTAGTGTTTGACGTGGACGCAATGTTCTCGAATACTGATGCGTGGTACGAGGCAATCCCTGAGGATAGTCGTCCGACAAAAGAGCAGCCGTTCTACCATTTGTTGGCTGAGAATGACCAAAGCTATTATGTGGCCTATGTGTCGGAGCAGAACCTTGTGGCCGACTATTCTGGCCAACCAGTCGAACATCCCGATCTTGAAGAATTGTTTGGTCCGTTCGAGGACGGGCAGTACCCGCTGCAAGTTCAACTAAACTGAACAAAGGAAAATGGGTTAAAACCCCTCCTACTTCAGTAGCCCAATGCACACCCATCTTTGCGTGGATCAGACCCACCTATAAGCACGCCATCGTCACACAATTCGATCGCTTGTGCGCCACCGATTGGCCCTGCAGAGATAACTACGTCGTGCCCCAAATTCGCCAGCCCCGCATGCACGTCCGGCCCATAAGTCGTCTCGACTTTCAGCTTGCCGCCTTCAGCAAAGCAGCGTGGCCCATCGATGGCTGTTTGCACGTCCATTCCAAAATCAGTGAGGTTGGTCACGAAACGCGCATGACCGGTGGATTGATAGGACCCCCCCATCACACCAAACGGCATGTGATTTGATCCGCCTTTTTTAAGTAGCCCAGGAATGATCGTGTGCATTGGCCGCTTGCCACCACCAGCTTCATTTGGATGCCCTTTGTCCAATGTGAAACCAGCACCACGATTCTGGAATAGGACGCCAAATTTGTCTGACGCAAGGCCTGACCCAAACGAATGGAACACGGAATAGATCAGCGATACACACATGCGGTCCTTGTCGACGACGGTGATGTAGACCGTGTCTTTGTGTACGGCCTCTGTCCCCGGAACTGCGGCTGGCATCGCCTTTTTGGGATTGATCAACGCGGCAAGACCCGCTGCTGTTTCGGGTGACATCATATGATCAAGCTTTGACATATGGTCGGGGTCGGCCACAAAACGGTTGCGCGCATCATAGGCCAATTTCGTCGCTTCTGTCTCGATGTGGGCACGTTCAACCCCAAACGGATCCATACCAGTGATGTCAAAATGCTTGAGGATATTGAGCAGCAAAATCGCGGTGGCACCTTGCCCGTTGGGCGGGTGCTCCCACAGGTCCAGCCCGCCGTAGCCGCCGGTAATCGGGGCGGTGTATTCACTGGCGCATTCGGCAAAGTCATCAAGCGTATGAACGCCGCCGCGCGCGTTCAAAGCGGCAACCATATCTTCGGCGACTTCGCCTTCGTAAAATGCGCCGCGTCCGTTCATTGCGATCCGGCGTAGAACATCTGCTTGGCCGGGAGCGCGGAACATTTGGCCTGCTACTGGGGCTTTTCCATTTATCAGATAGGCGTCGCGCGCCTTCCCTTGCAGCACGTCCGTTGATTGCCCCCAATCAAACGCCACACGCGGGGCAACTGGTACGCCCGTTTCTGCATAATGAATGGCAGGGGCCAGAGAGGCCCTCAGTCCCAATTTTCCGAAATCCGAAGACAATCGGCAAAATGCATCGACCGCACCGGGAATGGTTACGGCCTCTGGGCCACACAGTGGTACAGTGTTCATGCCCTTATCGCGCAAAACGTTAGCGTCCAATCTAGCAGGCGCGCGGCCTGACCCATTCAGCGCGACAACGCGATCTTCGCCGGGCGGCGTCAACAGAACAAAGCAGTCGCCGCCAATGCCAGTCATCTGTGGTTCGCAAATTCCCAATAAAACGGCCCCTGCAATGGCCGCATCAACGGCATTTCCGCCAGCCTCTAACATTTGAACGGCTACTTTCGCGGCCAGTGGATGCGACGTGGCGCACATGCCATTTTTCGCAAAGACCGCTGATCGGCCCTGCTTTTGAAAATCGCGCATTCAAAGTCTCCATATTCTCCTGTGCTGGAACCTAGGGCAACATTCGACGGGTGCAATGACAAAAGGGGAAGGTACTCGACGCCGTGCAACTGGGTGGGGGCTTGATATACACGACGCCGAGATAAGCTATTCAGCTACAAGCCTACCTTTGTTCCGCGATCGTGGCTGTAGAATGTACAAAACATGACGGTTTAAAGGCGGATGGTAATTTCATTCAAAATCCTTTTCTTGCATTGGAAAAGAACATACGTTCAATTCCAAGAAGGACACGAAAGGACGAACCATGACTTCAGTCGTTATCACAGGGGCAGCGCGCACGCCGATGGGCGGGTTCCAAGGCGTTTTTGCAGGCGTTGACGCGCCGACCCTTGGTGGTGTGGCAATCAAGGCCGCTTTGCTCGGTGCTGGTCAGGCAACCGTGGATGAGGTACTGATGGGCTGCGTTTTGCCTGCAGGTTTGGGACAAGCACCCGCGCGGCAAGCAAGTTTCCATGGCGGGCTTTCGGACGCGGTCCCTGCAACGACACTCAATAAGATGTGTGGTTCGGGGATGAAGGCCGTTATGATGGCCTTTGATCAGATCAAAGCAGGTGGCACGGATGTGATCGTCGCGGGTGGCATGGAAAGCATGACAAACGCACCCTATCTGATGACCAAGTTGCGCGGTGGCGCGCGGATCGGTCACCAAAGTGTCCAAGACAGCATGTTCCTTGACGGGTTAGAAGACGCCTATGACAAAGGCCGGCTTATGGGCACATTCGCTGAGGACTGCGCCGAGACCTATCAATTTACGCGTGCGGCCCAAGACGACTTTGCGCTGACATCCCTTTCGAATGCTATTGCTGCGCAAAACGTTGGAGGGTTCGCTACCGAGATCGCGCCAGTCACGGTTCGGTCGCGCAAATCCGAGGTCATCGTGGATGCGGACGAGCAACCAAATGCGGCACGCCCCGACAAGATCCCGCTTCTTAAACCTGCCTTTCGGGAAAACGGGACCGTGACGGCGGCAAACGCATCAAGCATCTCTGACGGGGCGTCTGCCCTTGTGATTGCGCGCGAAGGCGCGACAGATGGGCCGCTGCGCGCCCGTGTCGTTGGACATGCAAGCCATGCGCAAGCTCCGAACCTATTTACAACTGCACCCGTACCCGCGACCCAAAAACTGCTCGCGAAAATCGGCTGGTCTGTTGAAGATGTCGATCTTTGGGAAGTAAACGAGGCGTTCGCGGTTGTCCCAATGGCTTTCATGCATGACTTGAACATCCAGCGTGAGATATTGAACGTGAACGGTGGCGCCTGTGCATTGGGGCACCCAATCGGCGCATCAGGTGCGCGCATTATTGTGACGCTGTTGCATGCCCTAGAGGCGCGCAACCTTAAGCGTGGCATTGCTGCAATCTGCATCGGGGGTGGTGAAGGCACCGCCATCGCGATAGAGCGCCCATAGCTAACTTCGTCCCAAAACACCGCAAAGGATCAAGCGATGCGCGTTGATTACGACTTATTGGCAAAAACGATTGCAGCACTTACCGAAGGTGAAACCGATGCGGTCGCTTTGATGGCGACGGTCGCTTGCGAAGTTCACCATGCGGATGCGCGGTTTGATTGGACAGGGTTTTACCGTGTGACTGCGCCTGAAATGCTGAAAATCGGACCATACCAAGGCGGGCACGGTTGCCTTATGATCCCGTTTTCCCGTGGTGTTTGCGGTGCTGCCGCGCGCACTGGAACGGTGCAGTTGATCACTGATGTGGATGCGTTTGCAGGTCATATTGCTTGTGCAAGTTCAACACGGTCCGAGCTTGTGTTGCCGGTTTGGAACGACGCAGGGACATTGCTTGGGGTGTTTGACATCGATTGCGATCAGCCTGCGGCATTCGACGCTGATGACGCGACGCATATGGCATCGATTTTGAAAGCAACCTTCGCCGGCGCAAGATAAATCTAGGTGTATGAAATTTTTCTTTGCTTTTTCATTTTTGCTGAGGCATCGTGAAAACAGGGATCAAATTTTCACGGAATCACCATGCTTCATAATCTGCCAGCCGAAGTGCGCACGTTGGGCGCCGATTTACGGGCCTTGCGTAAGGCGCGTGGTTTGACGCTTGCGTCGATGGCAGATGATTTAGGCAAATCCGTTGGCTGGCTTAGTCAGGTCGAGCGTGACATTTCAGAGCCAAGCATCGACGATCTTCGGGCGTTCGCGCGGATGTTGGATGTGTCGGTGTCCAGCCTGTTTCGCGTGGCGGCAGCCGTCGGCGAAGAAGGTTTCATCGTGCGCAAAACCGCCCGCCGCCCGATCGGGTCTCGCGAGGCGGGTCTTGTCGAGGAACTACTTTCGCCCGACTTGACCGACGACTTTGAGGTTGTGCATTCCACATTTGAGGCCGGTGCGACCCTGACCCAAGCGGTCTGCCGTCCGACCCAAGAAGTTGGCTACATCGTATCCGGTCAGCTTGATCTGTGGATTGATGACACCCGTTTCCAGCTAAACCCAGGCGATAGTTTTCGCATTCGTGGCCAGCATTACCGCTGGGCCAACCCCCATGATGTGCCTTGTATGGCAATCTGGGTCATCGCACCGCCTGTTTACTAACGGGAATTAAATTATGCCCCGATTGGGCGGAACTGACAATATTCCGACAAAGTTCGGTAACAGGAGCAAGACACATGAGCGATTTTCCAACAACGGCCCGTGTGGTCATTATCGGTGGCGGTGTCGTCGGAGTATCGACGCTTTACCATCTCGCGCTGGCGGGTTGGACCGATTGTGTTCTGCTGGAAAAGAACGAATTGACTGCAGGGTCAACGTGGCACGCCGCAGGCAACTGCCCGTCGTTTAGCACAAGCTGGGCGATCATGAACATGCAGCGGTATTCGCTGGGGCTTTATGCGGGGTTGGCTGACGAGGTCGACTATCCGATGAATTATCACGTCACAGGGTCCATCCGGCTTGCGCATTCCAATGAACGAATGCAGGAATTTGAACGCGCCCGCGCGATGGCCAACTATCAGGGTCTGAACATCGACATGATGTCAAATCAGGACATGAAAGAGGCATATCCGTTCCTTGAAACACACGACCTTGTGGGCGGCATGTGGGACCCAGATGATGGTGACATTGATCCCGCACAATTGACCCAAGCCTTGGCCAAAGGCGCCCGTGCGCTGGGCGCGCGCATTGAACGGTTCTGCCCTGCCACGGGTGTGACCCGTGATGGCAACGAATGGATCGTGCATACGGACAAGGGCGATATTCGCTGCGAAAAAGTAGTGAACGCCGCCGGATATTACGCGCAGCGCGTTGGTGAATGGTTCAAGCCCTACGGCGGGCGCACCGTGCCAATGGCCACCATGTCGCACCAGTTTTTCCTAACCGAGGAAATTCCCGCGCTTAAGGAATGGACCGAGTCCGAAGGCCGCAAAGTTCCACTGCTACGTGATGTCGACAGCTCCTATTACCTGCGTCAGGATAAAAACGGCCTAAACCTTGGCCCCTACGAGCGCAATTGTAAGGGGCACTGGATGACCCCGACCGACCCGATGCCCGAAGACTTTAGCTTTCAGCTGTTCCCAGATGATCTTGAGCGTCTTGAATGGTATATTGAGGATGCGATGGCGCGTGTGCCGATACTTGGCACCAGTGGCGTTGGCCGTGTCATCAACGGCCCGATCCCATATGCGCCTGACGGTTTGCCGCTGATGGGGCCAATGCCCGGCGTGCCGAATGCTTATGAGGCGTGCGTGTTCACCTTTGGCATCACCCAAGGTGGAGGCGCTGGTAAGGTGATGGCCGAATGGATCACTGAGGGCGAAACCGAATGGGATATGTGGGCCGTCGATCCGCGCCGTTACACTGACTATACCGATCAGGATTATTGTGACCGCAAAGCCATGGAAGTTTACGGCCACGAATACGCCATGCATTTTCCGCAACATGAATGGCCTGCCGCACGTGACAAAAAACTGTCACCAGTCGACGCAAAAGTGCGTGAATTGGGCGGTGTCATGGGCGCGTTTAATGGCTGGGAACGGGCCAATTGGTTTGCCAAAGACGGCGACGATACATCCGAAGAATCTACCCATACATGGGGCCGCAGCGGCCCGTGGCAGCAGCGCATCAAAACTGAATGCGAAGCGGTGCGCGACAGCGTTGGCGTTCTCGACCTGCCAGGATTCTCAAGGTTCAATCTATCGGGTGACGGTGCCGCCGAATGGCTGCGCGGTATGATCGCTGGCGCATTGCCAAAAATCGGGCGCATGAACCTCGCATATTTCGCAGACAACCGTGGCCGGATTTTGACTGAGATGTCTGTGATGCGCCACGGTGAAGACAAGTTCACCTTGATCACCGCCGCCAGTGCGCAATGGCACGATTTTGAAGTACTGCGTGATAGCTTGCCTGCCAGCTTAAGCCTGACAGATCACACAACTGAGTTTTCCACTCTGATCGTCACTGGTCCCAAAGCACGCGATTTGTTCACAGTGCTGGGCACAGACGCCGACCTATCGCTTGGTTGGTTGACCCATCAAATTGCCAAGGTAGCGGGTGTGGATTGTGCGCTTGCGCGCGTGTCATTTGCTGGGGAATTAGGTTGGGAAATCCATGCGACGAACGCCAATATGCCGGCGCTTTATGATGCGGTGTTGGGTGCCGGTGCCGTCCCATTTGGCATGTACGCGCTGAATTCCTTGCGGATCGAAAAAGGCTACCGCGCGTGGAAGGGCGATCTGACCACAGATTATTCCCTGCTCGAAGGCGGCGTGGAACGGTTCATCAAGTTCGACAAACCCCAAGACTTCCGTGGCAAAGCGGCGTTGTTGGCTGAAAAGCAGCAAGGCAGCAAAAAGCGGTTCGCGACGCTTGTGATGGACGAAGACTGCGACGCAGATGCGCCCTACATGTCGACCGTTCTGTATGATGGCAAAGTCGTCGGCGAAACCACATCGGGCGCGTATGGCTACCGTGTGAATAAGTCGATCGCACTGGCGATGATCCGGTCTGATCTGGCCGTCGCAGGAACCAAAGTCATCGTGAACATCTTCGGCCAAGACATCGCCGCAACTGTGCAAGAAGACGTGCCATTGTGGGACGCCAAAAACGCACGCATTCGGGCATAGTGCCAATTAGACATGAGCCCTTCGTGAAAATGATAGGGGATAGCGAAGACATAAGGGTTACCGAATGATCACGATACTTGATGGTGGAATGGGCCAAGAGTTGATCGCGCGCGCGGGCAAAGCAACTGAGCTTTGGTCTATTCAGGCGTTGTTGGATGACCCTCAAATGGTGCGCGATGTGCATGATACCTATTTTGCCGCAGGCGCAGAAGTTGCGACAACCAACAGTTATTCCGTTCTGCCGGATCGGTTGGACACGCACGGCATCGGTGACCAGTTGGACCGGCTCGCTGTGTTGGCCTGTGAATTGGCTTGCCAGTCGCGTGACGCACATGGCAGCGGTTTGGTGCTTGGGGCGCTTGGTCCGCAAGGGTTTTCATATCAACCTGACAAATGCCCGCCTGCCGTTCAGGCCGCCGAAGTCTACGCCCACTTGGCCCATGTTCATGCCCCGTTTGTTGACGCGCATATCCTAGAAACAATGTCGTCCGTCGTTCAGGCCCGTGGCGGGCTTATGGGTGCAGGCGTGACAGGTAAGCCTATCTGGTTGTCACTGTCTGTCGATGACGCTGACGGGACAAAACTGCGGTCGGGCGAAGCGATTACAGACATCATTCCACTGATCGCAGAATTCAAACCGCAGGTCGTTTTGATCAACTGTTCATTGCCCGAAGCCGTCAGTCAAGCGATTCCGCTGCTGGCAGGTTCGGGCGTGACGGTCGGTGCATATGCCAACGGGTTCACTGGCATCGCAGATAACTTTGATCATATCGGTGCGACCGTTGACGTGCTTAAGGCGCGCACTGACCTTGGACCAGCGCGTTACGCAGATTTTGCTCAACTTTGGGTTGACGCGGGGGCCACCGTCGTTGGCGGCTGCTGCGAGGTAGGCCCCATTCATATTGCCGCGCTTTGTGCGCGTTTCAAATAAGGAAAACTGTCATGGCCAATGTCCCTACCTCTGCTCGCGTCGTCATTATTGGCGGCGGCGTTATTGGGTGTTCTGTCGCGTATCACTTGGCCAAACTGGGCTGGAAAGATGTTGTGCTGCTGGAACGTAAACAGCTGACGTCTGGAACAACATGGCATGCGGCAGGCTTAATCGCGCAGCTGCGTGCGACGGCAAACATGACCAAGCTCGCAAAATATTCGCAAGAGCTGTACGGCAATTTGGAAGCAGAAACAGGCGTGGCGACTGGGTTCAAACGGGTGGGGTCGATCACCGCGGCCCTTACGCAAGAACGCAAAGAAGAGATTTTCCGCCAAGCGGCAATGGCCCGCGCATTTGGCGTCGAAGTCGAGGAAATCAGCCCCAAAGAAGTCAAAGAACGCTACGAGCATCTGAATATCGACGGTGTAACTGCCGGCGTTTACCTGCCGCTGGACGGGCAGGGCGACCCTGCAAACATCACGTTGGCTTTGGCCAAAGGGGCGCGTCAAAACGGTGCTCAAGTGATTGAACGGACCGCCGTGACCAAGATCAATCGCGATGGCCGTCGGGTGAAATCCGTGGATTGGAACAACGGCACCGAGACCGGCACAATCGACTGCGATATGATTGTGAACTGCGGCGGCATGTGGGGCCACGAGGTTGGTCGCATGGCTGGCGTCAACGTGCCACTGCATGCTTGCGAACATTTCTATATTGTGACCGAAGCGATTAAAGGGCTGACCCAAATGCCAGTTCTACGCGTCCCAGATGAATGCGCGTATTACAAAGAAGATGCGGGAAAAATCCTGCTAGGTGCATTTGAGCCCAACGCAAAGCCGTGGGCGATGGATGGGATCCCTAAGGACTTCGAGTTCGACCAACTCCCCGAAGATTTCGACCATTTTGAACCGATCTTGGAACAAGCCGTCAACCGGATGCCGATGTTAGCAGAGGCGGGAATCCACACGTTCTTTAACGGACCGGAATCGTTCACGCCTGATGATGCCTACCACCTTGGTCTTGCGCCAGAAATGGACAATGTTTGGGTCGCTGCTGGTTTCAATTCGATCGGAATTCAATCGGCCGGGGGCGCGGGTCAAGCGCTTGCGGTATGGATGGATGCAGGTGAAAAGCCGTATGATCTGGGCGATGTGGACATCAGCCGAATGCAGCCGTTCCAAGGCAACAAACATTACCTGTTTGAGCGGTCCAAAGAAACGCTAGGCTTGCTTTACGCCGACCATTTTCCGTTCCGCCAAAAGGCGACAGCGCGGGGCATTCGTCGTACGCCGTTCCACCAGCATCTGCTGGATGAAGGCGCCGTGATGGGCGAATTGGCAGGTTGGGAGCGGGCCAACTGGTTTGCGAATCAAGGGCAGGCGCCGGAATACGAATACTCATGGAAACGTCAGAATTTCTTTGGCAACGTCGCGGCCGAATTGGATGCGGTGCGGACCAATGTCGGCATGTACGACATGTCGTCGTTTGGCAAAATCCGTGTCGAAGGGCGCGATGCCGTCGCGTTTATGAACAACGTCGGCGGCGGTCAGTACGAAGTGCCGATCGGTAAAATCGTCTACACGCAATTCCTGAACAACAAAGCAGGGATCGAGGCGGATGTGACTGTCACGCGGCTGTCAGAAACGGCGTTCCTTGTCGTGACCCCAGCGGCCACACGTCTGGCTGATCAGGTCTGGTTGCAGCGCAATATCGGTGACCACAACGTTGTTATCACCGATGTCACTGCTGGCGAAGGTGTGATTGCAGTCATGGGTCCGAATGCGCGCAAATTGCTGCAAGCCGTGTCGCCTAACGATTTCTCCAACGACGTAAATCCGTTTGGCACTGCGCAAGAGATCGAACTGGGCATGGGCATGGCGCGTGTGCACCGCGTGACTTACGTGGGCGAACTGGGCTGGGAAGTGTACGTATCATCCGACATGGCCGCACATGCGTTTGAAGCGCTGCACGCGGCGGGCCAAGACATGGGCGTTAAGCTGTGCGGCATGCATATGATGGACGCGGGCCGGATCGAAAAAGGGTTTCGGCACTTTGGTCACGACATCACCTCAGAGGATCACGTGTTAGAGGCTGGGCTTGGGTTTGCAGTGAAAACTGACAAGCCCGCATTTATCGGACGCGATGCAGTTCTGCGCAAAAAGGATGAAGGTCTGAATAGCCGCTTGGTCCAATTCAAACTGACCGATCCAGAGCCGCTTTTGTATCATAATGAACCTGTTATGCGCGACGGCGAAGTCGTTGGCTACCTGTCGTCGGGCGTTTACGGTCACCATGTGGGCGCCGCGATGGGCATGGGCTACGTACCGTGTAAGGGTGAAACCGTGGCCGAGGTCTTGGCATCAACCTATGAAATCGATGTCATGGGCATGCGGGTCAAGGCAGAGGCGAGCCTTAAGCCGTTCTATGACCCAAAATCAGAACGCGTCAAAGCGTAACGAAATAGCCAACAAAAGGCCCCGCAGGTCCAAACCTTGCGGGGCCTTTTGGCGTTTTGTTAGCGGATTTAGTTGTCGTCAGCGCTAACCGGTCGCGGTCCAAGCGCGTTCAACCCCTTAAGAATATCGATCGCATAGGCCAGTTGATAGTCATCTTCACGCAATTCAGCAGCGGCTTGGGCACGGTCGCGGTCTTCTTCAATCTGGCGGATTTCGTCTTCGGTCAGACTGTCGTTGTCCAAAGACCCTCGCAGATCGGCCTCAGACCGGAAACCTGTTGCCTCTTCCTCTTCTTCATCGGACGGACGGGCCCGCGGCTGTTCAACGATGATGTCCGGAGAAATTCCCAAGGCTTGAATGGACCGACCTGACGGGGTGTAATACCGTGCAGTAGTCAGGCGCATGGCGCCGTCGCCCTGTAATGGAACTGTCTCTTATACACATCTCCGAGCCCACGAGACCTCTCTACATCT
>CAJXTP010000081.1 GCA_913061335.1 uncultured Loktanella sp. | reverse complement strand
GTATAAGAGACAGCCCCAAATGGGTCCGCGTTTTGGGCGGTCATTTCGCCGCCATGGTCACGCACAATGCCCGCCGAAATCGCAAGACCAAGCCCCATACCACGACCGCTTTCACGGGTGGTGACAAATGGTTCTTGCAGTTCGGCCAGCGTTGCATCGCCAATACCGTGGCCATTATCATGAATTTCGGCCCAGACTGACGCATTGTCTGCACCAAACCTGATGCTGATTTCGGGGGAGGGCGTGTCTTCAACAGCGTCAATTGCATTGCGCAACACGTTGGTCAGCACCTGTTCCAAACGCAACCGATTGCCGCGCATAATCAACGGCGCAGCTGGGTTACTGAACATCACGTTTACGCAGGCGGCATCGACATTGGGGGCGACCAATTCGAGCGCGGCTTGCATTGCGGCAATCAGATCAACGGTCTCAAAAGGTTCGCTATCAGACCGCGCAAAGAACTTTAGCTGGCGGGTGATGCCTTCCATCCGGTCCACCAGTCCACTGATCTTGGGCATAAATGACGGGCTTTGCACCGCAGCAATTTCGGCCGCCGCGATGTGATTGCGCATCGCAGCAATCGGTTGTCCCAATTCATGCGTAACAGACGCCGACAGCTGCCCAAGTGCGGCCAGACGGCTGGCACGATCCAGTTCCGCTTGGGTGCGTTCGAGACGGCGCTCGGCGGCGCGGCGGTCTTGGATTTCTTGCGCCAGTCGGTTGTTGGTCTGGCGCAATTGGATTTCCTCGTTTTCAGATCGCTTGAGCGCACGGGCCATGCGGCGGGCGCGTTGGATTTGCACAATGCTCAACGCAAGGCCCGCTGCAAACACGATGCCAATCGTGACTAGCCAACTGCGCGTGGCAGCAGCGGCGTCGCTGGCGAAATAGTGCAATTTCCACCCATGCGGCAACTCGGCTGTAGTTACATGCAACCTGTCTGCACCGTCGATAGTGGCACGTCCAGACCCATGCGGCAGCCAGTCAAGCGACGTCAATCTTTGACCGGGAAACTGACGGGTTGCGGCGATAAAGCTTCGTTGTTCAGAGCTGAGGTCTGTCAAAGTTCGGTAGCGCCAAGCCGGATCAGACGCGAGCAACACGACGCCGTTTTTGTTGGATAAAAACACCTGCTCGCCAGCGCTTTGCCAACTGTCAGAAAGCGCGGTCAGGGCGATCTTAATCGCAATTACGCCCAACAGGTCGGCATCACTCCCATACACGGGGTCTGCGATGAAATAACCCGGCAAGCCAGTTGTCGCACCGATGCCGTAAAACCGACCCTGACGGCCATTGGCGGCATCTTGGAAATATGGCCGAAACCCATAGTCTTGCCCAACAAAACTTGTGGGCGTCGTGGCGTTAGATGCAGACACCGTCACCCCATCAGGGCGCATCAGATAAATCGCATCAAGCCCAGCGGCCTGTGCAAAATCTGACAACCGCAGGTCCAGTTGCGCCGTATCACCACCCTGCGCTGTTTGAATAACAAATGGGTCACGCGCCAGCACATAAGTAAGATGCGAAAACCGGTCTAGTTCTGCGGTAACTGTTCCATGATACAGCGACAAACGGCCCTGCGACTTAGTGATTTCTTGCGACAGAAAATACCCATACGACAGGCGGAACATGGCACCCACAATAAGGGCAGCAAAGACGAAGAAAATCAGTTTTGGTAAGATACGCATGGTCGTCGGTATGCCGCTTGGGGCGAATTTGGCAAGCCTGATGTGATCAATTTGACGGGGAATAGTCGTCCGACCATTGCCCCGTCATCGCAAATTTGATGTCTACTTATGCAGGGCCAAAGTTATCGGCATAGAACCGATACCAGTTGCCACCCATGATGCCCGTAACGTCCGCATCTGACAGGCCCGTGGCGCATAAGCCGCTCTGAATGTTGTCAAAATCGCGATTGTCATTGAACCAACTTGGCATCGGCGGGAACCCGGCATCGCTAGCAGTCCCTTCGCCGTAATCGATCTTTTTGGTCCAACGACCAACACGCATCCACTCAACAATACTATCGGGATGATCTTGGCAAAGATCAGTGCCGATCCCAAGGTTTTCAGCGCCAAACTTGCCCGCTGCATCGGCAATCATCTGGCAGAAACTATCCAGCGTACAGTCGGACTTACCCTCCAAATGGTGTGGATAAACCGAAAATCCTAACATTCCGCCACGCGATGTGACCGCATGGATCACCTCGTCTGATTTGTTGCGACGGGCCGCGTGCCAGCTCGCAGGATTGGCGTGGGTAATCGCGATTGGACGGGTTGAAATTTCAGCCGCTTCAATCGTCGATCGATCTGCAGAATGGCTCATGTCGATGACCATGCCAACACGGTTCATTTCCGCGATGACCTCTCGGCCCATGCGGGTGATGCCGGGGTCTTCGGCTTCATAACATCCGGTCGCAAGCAGGGACTGGTTGTTATAACTAAGCTGCATGAACCGCGCGCCCAAACGGTGAAGGATTTCAACCAAGCCGATGTCATCCTCAATAGGCGACGGGTTCTGGAACCCAAAGATAATCGCGGTGCGGCCTGCGGCTTTTGCGGCATCAATATCGGCGGCAGTGAACGCCTGACAGATCAGGTCAGGATAGGCTTCAAACCAACGGTTCCACTGCTCGATATTCAGCACCGTTTCGCGGAAATTTTCGTGATACGCGATGGTAACATGCACCGCGTCCACGCCACCGGCACGCATCTGACGAAAGATCTTCTCAGACCAATTGGCGTATTGTAGGTTATCAATCCGCATTAGAACGGCGTCCCACTAGAGATATACGACGTCTTAACGACAGTATAAAACTCAGCCGCAGCCGTACCTTGTTCGCGTGGCCCATAAGAGCTGTCACCACGGCCACCAAACGGCACGTGATAGTCCGTACCTGCGGTCGGCAAGTTCACCATCACACAACCCGTGCGGGCGTTGCGGCGAAAATGGCTAGCGCGGGCTAGCGATGTCGTCACGATACCCGATGTCAGGCCAAAGTTGGTGTCATTGACCGTGTGCAGCGCCTCTTCATAGCTATCAACTTTGATAACAGACGCGAGCGGGGCAAACATTTCTTCGCGGTTGATCGCCATGTCGTTGGTCGATCCAACAAAGATACCTGGCTGCATGTAATATCCGTCATGCGGCATGTCCAAACGGGTGCCGCCAATGATCAATTCAGCGCCCTCAGTCTGACCAAGTGCCGCATACCGCAGGTTTTCGTTCAGCTGCCGCTCTGACACAACCGGACCGATGGTGGTGCCGTCTTCAAGCGCGTGACCGATCTTAAATTTTTGCGTTGCTGCAATCAGCTTTTCGACGAATTCATCATGCACAGACGCATGCACAATCAGGCGGGACGACGCTGTACATTTCTGGCCTGATCCACCAAATGCACCACCAGCGGCAAGCGATGCAGCAAGGTCAAGATCGGCGTCATCCATCACGGCCAAGGCGTTCTTGGATCCCATTTCCATCTGCACTTTAGTCAAGTTTTGAATGGCCGCGGTCGCAATGCCCTTACCAACAGGCACCGAACCCGTGAAGGAAATCGCATTGACCTTTGGGCTTTCGACAAGACGCTGACCAACTTCGGAGCCAGCCCCCATAACAAGACTAAACAGACCCTTTGGAATGTCTTGTTTGGCGATGATTTCTGTCAGGGCGACAGCGCTTGCAGGTGTTGCATTTGCGGGCTTCCAAATGACGGCATTGCCGTAGCAAAGGGCAGGGGCAATCTTCCAGCTGGCGGTCGCTGTCGGAAAATTCCAAGGGCTGATAATGGCTACAACGCCGACGGCCTCGCGACGCACATCAATCTCAATGTTGGGGCGAACGCTGTCTGCGCTGTCACCCATTTGGCGCAGCGTTTCGGCCGCGTAATATGTAAAGAACTGACCGGCGCGGTAAACTTCACCTTTGCCTTCAGCCTTTGGTTTTCCCTCTTCACGGGCAAGCAATATGCCCAGTTCTTCAGCGCGGGCCATCATCTCTGTGCCAATGGCCATCAAGACGTTGTATTTGCGCTCAATCCCGTAGGCTTCCCATGCGCGTTGGGCCACTTGGGCTTGATCCAATGCAGCCTCTAGTTGATCTGCACCTGCCTGAGCAAAATGACCGATCAGATCAGTCAAATCGGACGGGTTGCGGTTTTCAACTGTGCTGACGCCGTCGATCCAGTCACCAGCGATAAAGTTCTTATATGACGCGGTCATGGGATATTCCTTTGCTATGTTTGTATACGTTATGGCGTCTTTGCGTTGTTTCAGTCAAACTCAAACAAATGAAACATATTTGTGAAAAACTGAAGCCATGATTAAGCATGACATGTTACGCCATTTTGTCGCCGTGGCTGAAACCGGAAGCTTGGCGGCTGCGGGCACAAGGCTGGGGCGGTCGCCGTCTGCGGTATCGATGATGGTCAAGCAATTGCAAGACAGCCTCGGGGCGCCGTTATTCAGCGGTGACCGGAAATCACAGCTAAGCCCGTTGGGGCGGTTTGTATTGGATCAAGCAAAATCCGAGATTGCCCATCTTGAAGCGACAAATCGAGCGATTTCAAAGTTCGCGGCAACTGGCGGAGGGCTTATTCGTGTGGCGGCTGTACCTTCGGTTGCTGGCGCGATTTTACCAGCGGCCCTCAAGGCCTTTGGCGCAGATTTTCCAGATGTGCAGATTGACCTGCGAGACATGGATTCCAGTGCGGTGCTGCGGGGCGTACAGGATGGGACATTTGATCTTGGGATTGCGACAGCGCCGACGAGTGCACTAAACGTGCAACGAGAGGCCTTTTGCGAGGACCCATTTGGAGTAATCTGTGCAGCAGATCATCCGCTCGCAAAATTAGACACGCCGTTAGATTGGCAGCAGCTGGATGGCCATGCATTGATCATGAATCCGCTCGCTTTGACGCTCGCTTCGCCAATACTGCAAGACCGATTGAAACACGCGACCGTGACTGCCCACAATACGTTGTCGTTGTTGGCACTGGTGCAGGCTGGCATTGGCATTACCATTTTGCCGCGCATGGTGGTCAAAATGGCATGGGAGCCAATTAATTTCGTTCCGGTAAATGACGAAGAGGCATTTCGCCAGATTGACCTGTTGCAACCGCCTAACGCCCAACCTTCGGCTGCCATCGGAGCGCTGGTTGCATGTTTGAAAGATGCGGTCGGGTAAACTTCTTTGACTTACAACATCATTCTAAATCGTTATAGTTATCGGTAGGAATCGAAAACGGGAAAGATGTGACAATGAAAACGATCAAAGGACCGGCACTGTTTTTGGCTCAATTCGCAAGCGACGAAGCCCCGTTTAACACGTGGGACGGTATTACGCGGTGGGCGGCCGATTGTGGTTACAAGGGCGTGCAATTGCCCAGTTGGGACACGCGGTTTATTGATTTGGAAAAAGCCGCCACCTCAACCGATTACTGCGACGAGATCACGGGCTTGGCGGCGGCAAATGGCGTTGTGGTCACCGAACTGTCCACCCATTTGCAAGGGCAACTGGTCGCGGTTAATCCGGCATATGATGTGGCCTTTGACGCGTTCGCTGCACCGCACGTACAAGGCAATCCAGCCGCACGACAGGCGTGGGCAGTGGAGCAAGTAAAGCTTGCATTGACCGCGTCCAAGAACATGGGCCTGACAGAGCAGGGGACGTTTTCGGGAGCGCTTGCATGGCCATACGTATATCCGTGGCCCCAGCGCCTTGAGGGGTTGGTGGATCAAGCGTTTGACGAATTGGCCAAGCGTTGGCGACCAATTTTGGATCATGCAGACGATTGCGGTGTGGATCTGTGTTATGAAATTCATCCCGGCGAAGACCTGCACGACGGCGTGACATTCGAGATGTTTCTTGATCGTTTGGACGGTCATACACGGTGCAACATGCTGTATGATCCATCGCACTATGTGCTGCAGTGTCTGGATTACCTTGATAACATCGACATCTACAAAGACCGGATCAAAATGTTCCACGTCAAAGATGCAGAATTCAATCCGACTGGACGACAGGGCGTCTATGGCGGCTATCAGTCGTGGGTCAACCGCGCGGGCCGGTTCCGGTCTTTGGGCGATGGCCAAGTGGACTTTCCTGCAATATTTGCCAAAATGGCGGCAAATGACTTTGGCGGATGGGCCGTCGTAGAATGGGAGTGCGCGATCAAACACCCAGAAGACGGCGCCCGCGAAGGGGCGGCTTTTGTCCGTGACCACATCATCCGCGTAACCGATCGTGCGTTTGACGATTTTGCTGGTGGCGATGTTGATGTGGCGACAAATAACGCCATGCTTGGGATCTGACCGGCCCTACGGGGTACATATTTAGAACGACAAAAAAGTAGGGAATGACGCATGGCACGTATTCGTTTGGGCATGGTCGGTGGCGGCAATGATGCATTCATCGGCGGGGTGCATAGGTTCGCCAGCAGGTTAGATGATCGCTACGAATTGGTTGCTGGTGCGTTGTCGTCGACGCCACAAAAAGCGCGGGCATCCGGTGCTGTTTTGGGCCTTGATCCAGCGCGGACCTATGATGACTTTAAGGCCATGGCGATCCGTGAGACCCGCCTAAAGGACGGTATCGAAGCCGTCGCAATCGTGACGCCTAACCATGTTCACTATGCCGCCGCGCGCGAATTCTTAAAGCGCGGAATTCACGTTATTTGCGACAAACCGTTGACGTCGACGCTCCCTGAGGCGCGCAAATTGGTTAAGGCCGCGGAGCAGAGTTCGGCCCTGTTCGTGCTCACGCACAACTACACCGGATACCCGTTGATCCGGCAGGCCCGCGAGATGATCGCGAATGGAGAGTTGGGCGATATCCGCGTTGTGAATGTAGAATACGCTCAAGATTGGTTGACCCAAGACGACGACAGTAAACAGGCCGCTTGGCGCACTGATCCGGCGCGATCTGGGCTTGGTGGAGCGACAGGCGACATTGGCACACATGCGTTCAATTTGGCAGGGTTTGTGACAGGCCTAAAACTTGACCGCTTGGCGGCCGATTTGCAGTCGTTCGTGTCGGGCCGTGCGCTTGACGACAACGGGCATGTGATGCTGCGCTACGCAGGCGGTGCGCGTGGCCTGTTATGGTGTTCGCAAGTTGCGCCGGGCAATGAAAATGGCCTGCGCTTGCGCGTCTACGGCGGGAAAGGCGGGCTGGAATGGGCGCAAGAAAATCCCAACCAGCTTTGGTTCACGCCTTTCGGCGAGCCCAAGCGATTGTTGACCCGCAGCGGCGCAGGAACAGGGCCAGCAGCCGCGCGGATGTGCCGTATTCCACCCGGACACCCAGAAGGATATCTGGAAGGCTTTGCCAATATTTATTCAGAGGCCGCAATTGCGATTGAGGCCCATCGCACAGGGGCGCCAATCCCACCAGAGGTGCAGTTTCCAACCGTACAAGACGGGTTGGAAGGGGTGCAATTTGTGGATGCATGCGTGCGATCATCAAAACGCGATGGGGCGTGGGTTGGGCTGGCTTAACCGGCCATTTCCTTGACCATTTCAAAGTCGTAAATCGACCGCGCAGTTAGCCCTTCCGCGATATCTTCGCGGCCTAACTCACGGAATTGGCGCAGTATTTCGACATGCGTGTGCTCGGTACCTTGGCCCCAATCAACGATGTTTTCATAAAGCGCGCGGGCCTCTTCCGCGCGGTCAAGAAGCATTAAGATGCGGCCCTTCTGGGACATCAAACGCTGCGATCCATGCGCCAATGTCAGGGCGCGATCAATCGCTGTTAGGGCGTCTTCAACACGGGTTTTATCGCGGCGCAACATGTCGGCATTCATGTGGTGGATTTCAACAAAGTTGTGGTCCATCTCGAACAGGCGATCATGTAGCTTGGCGCATTCATCCCGACGTTTGACCTTCCAAAATCGCTGCGCCATTTCTGCCATATAGGCCGGATGTTCGCCGTGCATTTCAGCGGCTTTCTCAAGCTGCATCAATGCCGGTTGGTCGCTGCCCGTTTCAAACAGAACATCTGACAACCGCTTGCGATAAATCGCGACGTCAGGGGCCATTTCAATCGCAAGACGCTGGCTCGTAAGGGCCGCTTCAAAGTCGCCCGTTGCACGGTGCAACACGCCCAAGGCGCTGGTCAATTCTGGGGTGCCATCCTTTTTTGAAAACGACCGTTCCAGCATTGAAATTGTCTTCAGGATTTTGGATTTGTTGGTGAACGCACGGTTAAGCTTTTTGCCCATGCACAAGCGCCAATCGCGCACGACGATATCCCAAGGGTGGAAATCAATCCGGTCGCCTGTCGGATGGCCTTTGGGCGCGAATTGGTTCAGCTCTCCCAATGCCTTTTTCCCGTTGGGGAATACGCCGCCTTTTTGGCGAACCATGTCAGGGTCAAACGGGTAAAAGTTGTCAGGCGTTAGAACACCTGCAGTCAGCGCGAGGTTTTGGACGCCGTGGGTCAATGGCTCTAATGGCCGGAACCAAACAGCGGTTTGAATGCGCTGATGTGCGGCGGTCCAGTTGCCTTCGACCAGTTGATTGATTGCCGAATAACAATTCACCCAAGCCATTGAATCATCTACATAAACAGGGCGTGCGTAGGCCAATTCACGGACCTTTTCACAATAGTCTAATTCGCCGGCAGAAACCGACAATTCGCACAGCAACTGATAGGCAAACGACTTGTCCAAACCGTCTTCCATATAGGTGCGGATGATGCGTTTGGCGCGGTTCGAATTGCCTTTGGCGGCTTGATGTTCGATCAAGAAATGCAGGCATTGACCGACGTCACCCATGTTCAAAAACAATTCAGACCGTTCTTCAAGCCGGTCCGTCATGCGGTCCATCGCGGCAGCTTGGTCGTCCGCGGACAGCGCGTCTTGCACCGCATCCAAAGACGATCCACCAATAGCCATAGCAGTCTGAGAGAACGCAGAACTTGGCGGGCCGTAAATCTGTTGGCACCGCGACATCGCGTACAGCTCTAGGAAATCGCGGGCACCAGTGGTGAATTCGCGGTCGCCCAACAGATCCTTAAAACCTTGCACACGGTCAGGGTCTTTTTCCTTCAGGCGATCAACTTCGATCGGTGTATCCGAGAAACACAGAACCTGCGCATTTGGATCACGCAACGTGACATCCAGATGTTGCTCATAAAATTCACGGGGAATGAATTTGTTGGGCCAAAGCTTGTTGGACGCAATCGGATCAAGAATAATGTCACCGCGGCGGATGTGATAGGCGGTCAGCGTCTTGCCAGCAAACACTTCAACGATCTTGGTGACCATTTCTTGGACGGGTGCGGAAAACCTGAATGCATCGATGCAACCGGGCAGGCGGGCGGCCACATCGGCCTCGTCTTCCCACGGCAAAACGGTTACGCCCATCGCGGCACCAGACAGAAACGATTTGCCCTTGGACAGCGCTTTGCGGAATTTGGCCTCGTCCCAGTTGTGGCTATCAACGGTCGAAAGATCGATCAGATCCACGTAGATCTCGGACATGATTTCTACATCGAAAAACCGGTCTGCGATATAATCAGGGTCGAAAATGAACGACGGATCGCGGACTTCTTCGCGGGTGCGTCCATGTGTGGTCCAGCCAACAAAATAGGGGACACCGTAATCTTGCGCGACGCGTACCGCGTTGAGCATCGCAATAACACGTGCGCCCATGCCGTCATTTCGGTGGGCAACGATGCTGCCTTTGGTGTCTGAAGCCTTCATTCTGCTCTGCCTTTCGGATCGCGGTCTTACGCCGCGCGTTAACCATCACCTTAGCGGGCGCACTGCGCAGACGCAAACGGGGCAGGGTCTTTCTATATGCGATCTGTGGCGCGGATGTGACCCTTAGCGTGCTATTTTATGGGCAATCTGTTCAGAAAGGGTCAATAATGCCCGCGCTTGTGCATCGGCAATGCCTGCGGCCCCCGACACGGTAATCGGTGCTTGAACCGCAAACCTATTGGTCGAGTTGGGATAATCGATCCGGTCACCGCCGACAAAGTATTGGCCTTCAAGATCAAAAACACCGTCCGCGCCAGCAATCATGCGGGTGACACGCACGTCAATCGACACATCCGGCAAGCCAACAAATGGCCACGGATCAGGGCCGATTTTGGCGTTCAAGATATCGCCCAGATTGCGGGTTAGCATCAAGGTCACAGCGCGCGACGGGTCGTCGGCCCACAAGATATCTGCGTTGGCCTCAATAAGCCCTTCTGGGGTTTCAACCGACAGCTCTTCTGCGGCCGCATATGTCGGTAAGGATACGGTGCGCACCATCGCCGATTCGACGGCGGCGCGCAGAGTTAGCTCTGATTGAACGTGCGACATATCCAACCGCGATGCGCTGCCTGAACAGGCCGCCAACAGGGCCGTCAGCCCGACAAATATCAGTGGTTTCATCATCGCTTTACCGTCCCGTCAAAAGTGAACTTGGATTGCGCTGGATCGTGCGCGCCAGATTTGTGACCGCATCAGCGGCAGATTGAATATCGCGCAATGTGTTCAACGTCTCAGCGCTAAACCGTGACCTTGCGCCGTAGGATTGCACCACAGCCTCGGTTTCGGACACAAGGCGGGATGCACGCGCAGACAGAGCTGGCAAGCCCTCAACAGATGTCTCGACTGCAGCCGCAGCAGCACTTGCGCTGGCAAGAGCGGAATTGACGTTTTCAATCGCACCACCGGCACGGACCTCGCCTAGGAACAAACGTACTTCGTCCAACGCCGCTGACATGGACGCGGGCAAATCAGCCGTTGCATCGCTGCCAATCAGAATATCAATGGAATTCAATGTTTGCGTGGCGGCATCAACCATGCCCTCGATCTCGATTGCAAACAGCTTATCGGTCAGCTCTTCGATCCGCGCGGTGATCGCGGGTAAATTGCGGGTCGCTTCTTCGATATTGGTGACGGCGATGTTGGCGGTTTGAATAGTCGCGGCCAGCGATTGCACAATTTCGGCGTCGTTTGCGCCCGCAATGACGGTATTCAGCCCCGCAATCGTGTCGCGCATTACAGACACCGCTGCACGCAGGTCAGCAGGCACCGCTTGAATATCTTCGCCGCCGACCAGATTGCGGGCCTCATCAAGCCTGTCTCTTATACACATCTCCGAGCCCACGAGACCTCTCTA